>CALKYG010000422.1 GCA_938003575.1 uncultured Alphaproteobacteria bacterium | reverse complement strand
CTCACGATCGCATCCTTGTAGGCGTCGGCTGCATTCGCCTCGTCGGCCGCAATGAAAGGCGAACCGATATAGCCGAAGTCGGCGCCCATCGCTTCGGCCGCCAGCACGGCTCCGCCGGTTGCGATCGAACCTGAAAGCGCGATCGGCCCCGCGAACCATTCGCGAATCTCCTGAACCAGAGCGAAGGGCGAAATGACGCCTGCGTGGCCGCCGGCCCCTGCGGCGACCGTAATGAGGCCGTCCGCTCCCTTATCGATCGCTTTCTTCGCAAACACATTATTTATGATGTCGTGGAGAACAAGGCCGCCGTAGGAATGGATCGCCTGATAGACGTCCTCGCGCGCGCCCAGCGAGCAGATGACGATCGGGACCTTGTGCTTCACGCAGGTTTCCATGTCCTTCATCAACCGGTCGTTGGAACGGTGGACAATCTGGTTCACGGCGTAGGGCGCAGAGGGACGATCCGGGTTTTCCGCATCGTGCAGGGCCAGGGCCTCTTTTATTTCGACGATCCAGTCTTCAAGCCGCTCCTGGGGTCTCGCGTTCAGCGCCGGAAAGGAGCCGATGATTCCCGCCTTGCATTGGGCGATGACGAGTTTTGGGTTGGAGACAATGAACAGCGGCGCCCCGATAACGGGTATGCGCATCTTTTTCTTGATGTCGGCGAAAGTCGTCATGCGTTGCGCTCCGGTCCATCCGCCGGGACGTTAGCGGGACGGCGCAATGCGAACAACTGTGTCAGGCAGTTCAGGTTGCCATCGACGCCGATGAATGGTCCTTGTGAGCAAGCAGAGCAAGGGAGGGTCCCCGATGACGAGCGCAAACGCGCCGGCGGGCGGTCGCGGGTTTCCTCGCTGGGCCGCACGCACCGGAACTCGTCTGCCTGGCCCTGCTTTCATCTTTCTATATCTGATCGGCGCGCTGATCATCGTCAGCCTCATCGCCGAACTTGCGGGGCTCTCCGCGCTCCAACCGACCCGGAAAAACGAAGCCGGTGCGCGCGACGGTCATCGCAGCGACAAGCCTTCTCGCCGCGTGCGATATCCGCCGGCTCCGGGCCGGGACGCCCACGGCGGTCATGCATTTTCTTCCGCTCGCCTTTCGCCGGCGATCGGCAGGCGCATGACCGGACCGTCAAGGAAGAGGCGCGCGAAGCGTCAGGCGGAGATCTCGAAAAACTGAACGCCGGAACATTTCCAGGCTTAAGCGACTTCAACCTGATACGCGGCCTCTGGAAGGTCTTCGCCGAAGGCGCGCTGATAAAACTCAGCGACCGTCGGCCGCTCGAGCTCGTCGCACTTGTTGAGAAAGGTCACGCGAAACGCGTAGCCGATATCCTGGAAGATCTCAGCGTTCTGCGCCCAGGTTATCACGGTCCGGGGACTCATGACCGTCGCGAGGTCGCCATTGATGAAGGCGTTGCGCGTCATATCGGCGACGCGCACCATCGCGTTGATCGCCTGCCGGCCCTCTTTTGAATCGTAAAGCGGCGCTTTGGCGATGACGATTTCGACTTCCTCGTCATGGGCCAGATAATTCAGGGTGGTGACGATCGACCAGCGGTCCATCTGGCCCTGATTGAGCTGCTGCGTGCCATGATAAAGTCCGGTCGTGTCGCCGAGCCCGATTGTGTTCGTCGTCGCAAAAAGCCGAAAATAGGGATTGGGGTGCAGAACCTTGTTCTGGTCGAGAAGCGTGAGGCGCCCCTCTGCTTCGAGAACCCGCTGGATCACGAACATGACATCGGGCCGGCCCGCGTCATATTCGTCGAAGACGAGCGCAACCGGACGCTGAAACGCCCACGGCAGGATGCCTTCCTTGAAGGCCGTCACCTGCACCCCGTTCTCGACGACGATGGCGTCCTTGCCGATCAGGTCGATGCGGCTGACGTGACTGTCGAGATTGACGCGCACGCAGGGCCAGTTGAGGCGCGCGGCGACCTGCTCAATGTGCGTCGACTTCCCTGTGCCGTGATATCCCTGAACCATGACGCGACGGTTGAACGCGAAACCCGCAAGGATGGCGCGCGTCGTCTGAGGATCAAAGCGATAGGCCTGATCGATCTGCGGCACGTATTCGTTCGGTTTTGAGAAGGCCGGAATCGGCGCCGAAAAATCGACGCCGAAGACTTTCTTAGCGTCGACCTTGGCGTCGGGTTTGTCCATGAACTTGTCGTCGAGGGTCGCCATAACGATCAATCTACTGCTGAAAACGCGGCGGACCCTTGCCCGAAAGGGGCACGATTTCAAGGGCGCATATCAGCGCCGACGCGCGGTCCTCGTCTGATCGAGCCAAAAGGCGAGCGCCGCGATCAGGGTGTAAGAAGCCAGGGCCAGACCTGCGACCGTCCGGATGGTCTCCGGCGCGGCGGCGACGGCTGCGTAATACTCGATCCCGAGCAGGGCGAGGATGACGACCGCAGGGGAAAGGCGCCCGATCGCCCCCTTTGGAGCCGTTCCGCCGAGGTAAAGGATGAATCCGCCCAGGAACAGGCCGATTTCGACCCCCTTGCTGATCAGCATGGACGACCAAAGGCCAAGCCCGAACTTCATTTGAGATCCCGGGAAAAGAGGCAGATCCTTGGCGTGCACGATCAGATCGGCGACCCAGTGACTGAAGATCGCCGCTCCGATAAGGGTCGCGCCCAGCCGACCGGCCGCCGGATTGATGACGACGCGATAAGCGGCCGCCCCCGCCAGCGACCACAAGACCGCCGAAAACAGGCTGTGTGAATAAGGCATGAAATAGAGGTCGAGGTCGCTCGCCTCAAGAAAGCCGGGAACGACCCGCGCCTTCTCGATTCCGGCGATGATGAATCCCGCCCAGAGAAGATCGAGAAACTGGACGGCGACGAAAAAATGCCAGAGCGGCGCATTTGGCGTCAGAGGCTTTAGCGCCGCGGCTGGCGCATAATGGCCGATGAACATTGATTTTCCTCCCGGCCGGGATTCAACCTAGCAATATCCGGCTTTCTTCAGAATGTGATGCGCCCTGACGGCTTCCTGCAGCTGCGTCTCCGCGCTTCTATCCCCGCCATTGGCGTCCGGATGAAAACGGCGCACCAGTTCCGCGTACCGCTTGCGGATCTCCGCCGGCGGCGCCGTCACCGCAAGATCAAGCGCGGCGAACGCCCTCTCCTGGAGCTTCGAGACCGGCCGGCCGTCGCGCATCGGCCCACGACTGCGCGCGGCCGACTTCACGGCTTCGGTGAATATGCCATAGGCGTCGCGGATATCCGCAGGCCCGCGCGCTTTTGCGGCCGTCCGCGCCCGTTCGTTCTTGCCCATGGCCCAAGTGGGGCGATCGCCGTAGATATTGGCGAGGCGCGCCGCTTCCGCTTCCTGTTCGGACAATCCGTCAAAGAAGTTCCATTGCGAATTGTGCGCTTTCGCATGCTCTTCGCAAAGCCAGATTTTAGCCTGCGTCTCGCGCGGTGATTTCGAAACGCGGACCGCCGCCTTTTTCCCGCAGCCCTCACGGTCGCATTCGCGAGTATGGTCGCGCGCCCAGGCGGGCGGCTGGGGGCCCTCGCCGGGCGGGCGAACGCGAATATCGTATCCAAAACGCGGGCGGTAGGAATAACTCATGGGGCGATTATGGTGTGCGCTCCCGGTTGATACAATCTTGACACGGCGGTCCCGGCGGGCGACCCCCGCAAATAAATGTGAACGGCTGACTGAAATCCATGAAAATCGCAGACCTGATCGAACAACGGCTCACCGAGGCCCTCGCGCCTGAAATCCTTGAGGTCAAGGACGAATCCCACCTGCACGCGGGGCATGCCGGGGCGAGGGCTGGGGGAGAGTCTCATTTCCGGCTCCTGGTCGTGTCCAGAAATTTCGAGGGGCTTTCGCGCATAGACCGGCAGCGCCGGGTGAATGAGATCCTTCGCGACGCGCTGAAGGAACAAATTCACGCGCTCGCCATGCGGACGCTGACGCCCGACGAATATCGCGCGTCAACGGACTGACCGGCGCACAGAGAGGCGGACAAGTGGGAATTGAAACCTCTCCGGCGACGTTTGCGCTGATCGGCGTCAACGTGATTATCAGCTGTTATGCGTTTTTCATAGATCGCGCATTCATCAATCAGTTTGCATTTCAGGTTCGCGCCGTCAGGGACCTCAAGCAGCACTACAGGATTTTCACATCGAGTTTCCTGCACGGCGGCATGGTTCACCTCGCGTTCAACATGCTGACGCTCTTCTTCTTCGGCCCGGAGGTTGAGCGCATCCTCGGCAAGTTAGGATTTCTGGTCGTCTATTTCGGGGCGATCGCTGCAAGCGGATTCGTATCGCTGAGAGTGAACCGCGACAATCCCGGCTACGCCTCGGTCGGCGCGTCCGATGCGGTGTCCGGCGTCGTCCTCTCTTTTTGCTGCTTCCATCCGTTTGAGCCGCTGTACATCATGTTAATACCGATCCCGATCCCGGCCATCGTTTACGGAGTCGCGTTCATGGCGATATCGGCGCAGATGATGGAGCGGTCGAACCGCATCATCGCCCATGAGGGGCACCTTGGCGGCGCGGTCGCGGGCGCTGCGCTGACGATCTTGATGCGGCCGGAGGTAGTGACCCGGTTCTTCAACTGACGGGCGCTGTCCAATCGCTATCCGGCGCCTGCGAGAGGCGGCGTTTGAACCTTGCAGCCGGGATAGGCAATGATAGTCTGCAACCAGGACGATCAAGGGAGTTTCTCCATGCGCCGGGCGCTTGCCGTGTTGTCAATTGCCGCACTTGCTGCCTGCGCCACCGCTGTCGGCACGGCGTATGCGCCTGCCGATGCCAAAGGCTACGGCTATTCTGAAACGCGGATTGAACAGGATCGCTACCGCATCACTTTCGCCGGGGACGGGGCGACCCCGCCGGAAGTCGTCGAGGATTATGCGCTATTGCGCGCGGCCGAACTCGCCGTCGAAAATGGTTATGACTGGTTCCGGATCGTCGGGCGCGCGCTCGACGAACAGGAAAGGGGCGGCGTCGGGATCGGCGCAGGCGTCGGCACCGGTTCCTACGGACGGCGATCAGGCGTTTCAGTGGGCGTCGGCGGCGATCTTGGAACGGTCGGCGCCAAGAGATTTTACACCGCCCGGATCGAGGCCCTGTTCGGATCCGGCGAAAAGCCGGCGGATGATTCGGGGTCCGAAATCTATGACGCGCGCTCCGTCATCGAAACGATAAGGGCGCGGATTGCATCGCCGGGCGCGGCGCAGTGATCTGGGACAGCTTAAGGCGGATCGTCACAGCGAACGATGCGGATGGACGCTCGTCGATTCTGATCGACGGCCGCGAGGCGCGCCTCCTTGCAATTGGGGAAGGAGGCCTTGCCGAGATCTGGAGTGCGGCTCTGGACGCATCGCTGCTTGCCGGCGAAGACAGGCTCGCGAGCGAGGACGTGGCGCTGGAGCCCGCGTCGGGCGCGGTCAAGGTGCGCTGGTTCACCGTTCCGCCTGAGGACGATAGCGCGTCTGGCGAAGAGCGCGAGGAGAGGGCGGCGATCGCATTTTCCGCATGCGGAGCCGCTCACGCGCGTGTCGACACCGCTCGCCATCCCATGATGCACCGGACCGGAACGCTCGACGTCATCATAGTGGTCAAGGGAAGCGTCGACTTGTTGCTCGACGAGGGAGAAGCGCGGGCGTTGAAGCCGGGAGACGTCATCATACAGCGGGCGACCAACCACGCCTGGGTCAATCGAAGCGCCGAAACCGCGCTCCTTGTCGCCGTGCTGATAAATGCTGACGGTAAAAAGCCATGACGGAACGAAATCTCGCCGACGCCTTTAATGAGTCGAACGCGCCTTTCGCCCGCATGATCGGCGTCAGGATGACAAATGTGACAAAAGAGCGCCTCGAGGCTGAACTCCTCGTGACGCCGGAACATTGCACCATCCCGGCGACGATGCACGGCGGGGCGATGATGGCTTTCGCCGATAATATGGGCGGGTGCGGCGCGTTCCTCAATATGCCGGAAGGCATGATGACGACGACGGTCGAGAGCAAGACGAATTTTCTTCGCCCGATACCTGTGGGTCAAAAAGCGATCGCCGTGACGGAGCCGGTCCACATCGGGCGATCGCTGCAGGTCTGGAAAACCGAGATCCGCCGCGAGGACGGCAAAGTCGCCGCCATCGTCACGCAGACGCAGATGATTATGCCGATGCGGGCGTAACAATCGCCTGGTGAAGGGGGCGGGATGTACAAGGTCAACCTCAGTGCAAGCCATTTCCCCGCTGTCAGCGACGGCGAGATGCGCCCGATGACGATCGGCGGGATGCTGAAATCGAGCGTGGAAGCGGCGCCTGACCGTCCGGCGATGCGCGAGTTGACCTACTCCGGCGACGTTGCGCGCAGTTGGTCCTACGGCGATCTTCTTCACGACAGCGAACGGCTGGCGAGGGCGCTGGCGAGCCGGCATCAGCCGGGCTCACGCGTCGCCGTTTACGCCAACAACATTCCGGAATGGGTGTTGATGGAGCTTGCCTGCGGCATGGCCGGCGTGACGCTGGTGACGGTCAATCCCGCCTACCAGCCGCGGGAGCTCAGATTCGTGCTGGAGCAGTCGCGCTGCGAGGCGATCTATCTCGTTGACTCGTTTCGCGGCAATCCGATGCGCGACATCGCCGAAGAAGCGTCGGCCGGCAACAGCGCGATAAGGCGCAAAATCCTGCTGACGGACCATGATGCGCTTTTCGACGGCGAGAACTGCGGCCCGCTCCCGTCGGTCGAACCTCAAGATGTCGCGCAGATTCAATACACGTCAGGAACCACGGGATTTCCGAAAGGCGCGCTGCTTCATCATCGCGGACTTATCCAGAACGGCCTGGACGGGATGCGCCGCGCGGGCGTCGAGCCGGGCGACGTCTTCGTTCATCACATGCCGATGTTCCATACGACCGGCTGCGCAATCCTGACGCTCGGCGGACTTGCGATCGGCGCCGGGTTCTTTCTCGCGCCGATGTTCGATCCGGAAATGATCGTCCGCGTGATGGAGCGCGAGAGGACGAAATTCTGCCTCGGCGTCCCGACAATGCTCGTCGCGCTGATCGGCGAAGTGGAGCGATCGGGGCGCGACATGTCGTCTGTTCGCCGGATCATGTCCGGCGGCGCCATGGTCGCTCCCGAACTTTGCCGCAAGGCGAAAGACGTTTTCGGCGCCTCGATCCAGATCGTCTACGGACAGACTGAATCATCCCCGCTGATCACTCAGGCGTGGCATGACGATTCCTTTGAAGATCTGACGGAGACGGTGGGACAGCCTCTTCCCCATGTCGAAGTTTCAATCCGGGATCCCCGTTCAAACACCGTCATGCCGGTCGGAGCGCAAGGGGAAATCTGCACCCGCGGCTATCATGTGATGCACGGCTACAACGATGATCCCGGCGCAACCGCCAAGACGATTGACGCCGACGGCTGGCTGCACACCGGCGATCTTGGGACAATGGACGGTCGCGGCTACCTCAGGATAACCGGCCGCGTGAAGGAGATGATCATTCGCGGCGGCGAGAATCTTTTCCCGGCCGAGATCGAAAACGCCATGTTGGAGCATGACGCGATCGCCGAGGTCGCGGTGGTCGGCGTGCCGGATGAGAAATGGGGCGAACAGATCGCCTGTTTCATGCGTCCTTGCGGCGGTGCGCGGCCAGGCGCGGTGGAGCTTAAGGCTTTCATTCGTGAGAGATTGTCGCCGCAAAAGACGCCGCAATACTGGATTTATGTCGACGAGTGGCCGCTGACGGGTTCCGGAAAGGTCCAGAAGTTCAGGCTGGCGGAAGCGTTTCAGCGCGGCGATTTCAACTTGCTGTAGGCGGCGGCGAGGCGCTTGAAATCATCGACGCTCAGTTCCTCGGCGCGCGCAGTCTCCATTACGCCAATGCCCGTCAGCGCCTCCGCAAGCCGGTCTCCGAAGAGAGGCCTCAACGACGATCGCAGCATTTTCCGCCTTTGTCCGAAGGCCGACTGGGACACTGCTTCGAGCGCCTTGATGTCGATAAGGCCCTCGGCGGCGGGCCGGAACAGGACGACGGTCGAATCGACTTTTGGCGGCGGCGTGAAGGCGCGCGCCGGAAGATCGAACCCGCGGCTCGGACTGCTCGCCGCCTGCGCGATCACGGAGAGCCGGCCGAAGGTCTTCGATCCCGGCGCAGCAAGTATGCGGTCGGCGACTTCCTTCTGAAACATAAGCGCCATCGCCGACCATAACGCCGGCGCCGAACCGTGATTGGCGCGCAGCCATTTGATAAGCAATTCGGTCGAAATATTGTAAGGGAGATTGGCGACAATTTTCACGCAGCGCCCGCGGGAAAGCGTGCGGTCATCGACCCGCAGCGCATCATCTTCTATCAGGCGCAGCATGCCCGGGTAAGCGGCCGCAACCTCTTCGAGCGCTGAAATGCAGCGTGCGTCGCGCTCGATCGCGATGACTTCGGCGCCGGCTTCGAGGAGCGCGCGCGTCAACCCGCCGGGTCCCGGACCGATCTCGAGAACGAGATCGGTCCCTGATATCTCTGCAAGCCGTGCGATCTTGCGCGTGATGTTTAAATCGAGAAGGAAATGCTGACCGAGCGCTTTTTTCGCGCCGAGGTCGTAACGGGCGATAACGTCGCGCAGCGGCGGAAGATTTGCGCTCATCGGCGCGATCGGCGGGCGTTGGATATGTCTTGAGCGAGTCTCAACGCGGCGATAAGACTGTCGGCGCGCGCCTCGCCTCTGCCGGCGATGTCAAGCGCCGTGCCGTGGTCCGGCGATGTCCGGACAATTGGCAGACCAAGCGTGACGTTGACAGCTTCATGGAAGGCCAGCGTCTTGACCGGTATTAGCGCCTGGTCATGCAACATGCACAGTGCAGCGTCATACCGCGCCCGCGATTCTTCATGAAACATCGTGTCGGCGGGAAGAGGCCCGAAAGCGTCGACGCCTTTGTCGCGCAGCATGCGAATGGCGGGCGCGATCACCCGCGATTCCTCATCTCCCATGGCGCCGTTTTCGCCGGCATGCGGATTGAGGCCGGATACTGCTATTCGCGGCGAATTGATCGAAAAATCCTGTTGCAGCGCCTCAGCCAGGATGACGCCCTTGCGGACGATCATTTCCGGTGCAAGCGTTCCCGCGGCCTGCACGACGCTTTGGTGAATCGTGACGGGAACGGTCTTCAGGAAAGGTCCGGCCAACATCATGACCGCGCCGCGCGTCATGACCGCGGGCATCGGCGCCGATTGGGTCAGCGCCTCCAGGAACTCCGTATGCCCCGGAAACCTGAATCCTGAAGCGATAAGGCTCGCTTTCTGTATCGGATTCGTGACGACGCCGGCAGCCTCGCCCGCAAGAGATAAAGAGACGGCTCTTTCGATCGATGCGATGACGGCCGCCGCGTTTGCAGGATCGGCCGTTCCCGGACGGGCAGTCACTGCGGCGCCGACGTCGAGCAGCGGCAACGCCCTCGGAAATGTCGCCGCCGCCTCCGCGGGCGTGAAGATCTCGCAAAAGTCGATCCCTCGCCGGCGGAAGTACGCCGGATCGCCGATCAGGAAAAACACCGGGCCGCCGTTCTTCAGCGACTGATGCGCATTTGCGGTTATCTCCGGGCCGACGCCGCCAGGCTCGCCCATGGTCAGCGCAAGCGGCGGGCCCGGCTGTTTCGACATTTGACCGGCTTATCCGTTCGTGTCTTCGTCTTCGAGCCGCCGCGGCGCCGGCGAGCCGAGCCGGATGTCCACCGTCGACTTGCGCTCGACGTCGCGAAGATATTGCTGCGCGATCCTCTCCAGCTGGCGCCCGTAAATGCGGTCCTCGATCGCCGCCCGGGAAGGAATGCCAAGGCCTTCATCGACCTCGCAACCATAGAGAACATGCAGTGCGTCGTCAGCTTCGATAATCTCGCTGAGTTCATTGCGGTCGAGGCTTTCAAGCGCGGAACGAAATCGTTCATCGACTTGGCCGAGCGTCACGTTTTCGATCATCGCGACCCCGACATCGGGGCCGAGGTCCTGGCGCAATGTCCGGCCGCCGGCGCAAGCCTCGGCGGTCGACAGCTTTTCAAGCGCCGTCCGGGCGGCGGCGCGTCCCATCGAGACCGGCGTCGAGGCGTAGGCGAACGTCCAGGATTTTTCGCCCTGCCGGACAGCTTCGCGCTTGTCGCGAACCGCCAGGATCATGAACGCGCCTTCAGACGGAATGGGGTTGGTGACGGAGCCTGGCGGCAGCTCCTGAACGGCCTCAGCGAGTTCGGGCGGCAATTCAGCCGGCCGCACCCAGCCCATGTCGCCGCCGGCGGCAGCGGTCGTGCAGGCCGAAAATTGCTGGGCGATGACGGCGAAGGGAACGCCTTTGCGCATCTGTTCGAGGAGTTGAAGACTTCCCTCATAGTAAGCCTGCGCCTGTTCCGGCGACGGCACGGGAATGCAGATTTCCGAAACAAGGATCTGCTCCTGCGTGGCGTCAGCGCGCATTCGCTGAAGCGTCGACTCTATTTCATCATCGGTGACTCGCGCCCGCTTTCCATATCTGCCCTGAACGAGGCGCGGCCAGACGATCCCGGAAGCGATCTCGTTCTCGAGCGTCTGCTTCGATATCCCCTCCAGTTTCAGGATCGCCAAAAGCTGGTCCGGCGTGTTGCCGGACTGGGCGGCCATCTGGCGGATCTCTCCATTGATTTCTTCGGCGTCGACAACGAGGTCGAATTTCTTCGCCTCCTGAATCTTGAGCTGGTCTTCGATGAGATCACGAACCGCCTGCTGCTGCAGCTGTGGCAACATCTGGGGGGTGATCCTTCCGCCAGCCGACATCAACATCAGCCTCATCCGCTGCTGAACATCGTAGGTCGTAATGACGGTGTCGTTGACGACCGCGGCGACGGCGCTCGCGGGTCCCTGATAGGAGGGCGGCAGTCCTTTGCGATTCTCTCCGGCGCCCTGGGCGTTCGCCGCAGACCACAGCCCTGCCGTGAACATTGCCGTAAAAGCTATTGTTTTAAAAAGGGAATTAGTCATTGCTCGTGACACCGACTGCAGCTCCAAAAGTACGCCGTGCGGGCGACGCTTTTCCCCAAGTGGCGCGGAAAATAGACGAAATTGGGGTCGGCGCAACCAATGTTATTTTGCGCATCAATCGACCAGCGAGCGGAGCGTGAACCGGACGAGGAACGCATTATCGGGTTCAAGGCCCTGGTCCTGCGTACGGTCGCGCCTATAGGTGAGTTCGATCAGCGAACACTCGTCCTGATAGCCGAGGATGAAATCCTGCCGGATTGTCCGGTCGCGAAACAGATCTTCGCGCCATGCTGCGCCGGTGTACCAGTTTTTCGTCAGCTTGAAATTCATGCGGGCGTTCAGCTCCTCGCGCTTGCGCGACGTGCCGATCGACACCTCGTCGTTGAGGCGGACATAGCTCGCGTTCCCCCGAAGCCGCCAGACATTCAGATAGGCCATTGACTCGACGCGCTTGAGCGAACCGTCGTCATCGGAGATGCGAAAGCGGTTTTCGACGCCGACGATGTTTTTGTACCTGATGTTCAGAGCGCCGACGTAATCTGAACTCGTTTCGCCAAGTCCGGTGGCGAGGTCAAATGCGTCCGACTGCTGAAGGCGGAACTGCTGGCCGATTTCGCCGCCGATGGAAATGCCGTTGTCGAGAGCCGCGGACGCCGCAACGCCGATATTCATGCGCTGGCCGTCTTCGAATGCGTCGAAGCCTGTCGCCTTGTTGAAATTGAAAAGACCGGCGTAGTCGAATTCGACGCTCTGCGAATCTTCATTGATGATGTCGGGTCCGTTGCGGTGCGCGGGACTTGCGATCAGTTGAACCCGCGGCTCAACGAACAGGCGCGAGCCGCCCAGACGGCGCGTCAGCGGGTAAGACCACTCGAGACCGACGGACGGCGCAAAGCGCCCGTCGATGCGGTTGTCATCCGCAACCGGCTGGCGGTTTTCCGTGCCTTCATTGAGATCCTCATACCGGAACAGGTCGCCGCGCAACTCCGCAAAGGCGTTGAAACGGTGTCCGCCGGGCGTGATTACTTCGCGTTCCCAGTGTCCGAGCGCCGATAGTCTGCGCGTGTCTACGCCGCCTGTGCGCTGGAGGGACGCGAAATTGACGTTGATGCTCGTATCGCCGCCCGCGATGGGCGCCGAGAAACGGTGGCTGAAGTTGATCACCGGAAGCGCATAGGGCGTCAGCTTCGCAATCTCCGGTCCCTGCAGGACCGCCGGGTCCTGCACGACGAACGGCGAACAATCCGTCGCATTCGTGCTCAGCCTTTCGCCGGTGGCGAGGTCGCAAACGGTGACTGTCCGCAATTCCTGAAACGTGTAGCTGTCCACGCGCAGTTCGGTGTTTTCGTCGCCCCAGCGAAGATAGGTGTTCGAACGCAGACGGTTCGTCAGCGATGTGTCGAGTTCCTTTCGCAGATCGCCGCGGCGCTGAACGTCGTAGCGGCGAAGATAGGTGTCGTCCGATACGCGCTCGACGTCATACCCGATGCGTAATCTGTCGCCGAAATCACGATACCCCTTGGCGAATGCGTGCCAGCGCTTGCCGGGGACATCTATCTCCGTCGGATCGGGCGTATAGTCGATAAATCCGCCCTGCAGGACGTGATATCCGCTGTCGTCGCGCCGGCGATACTCGCCCTGCCACAGCACGCCGTCGTTCGACGTGTATTTCGGATAGAACGTCGCGTCCTGGTGATTTGAGATCGCGAGATAATACGGAACTTCGATATTGAAGCCGAGGCGCGATGACGCGCCGATCAGCGGCGTGAGGAATCCTGATTGGCGTTCGACCGACGGGTCCGGCGCCTGCAAGAACGGCGCATAGAGAATTGGGACGCCTTTGAGTTCAAGAAAAGCGTGTTTGAAACGCACCACTTTGCGTTCCTCGTCGCGCGTCACCTTCAGGGCCTTGACGCGCCATGTCGGCGTCTTCGCGGCGCCTTCCTTGTCGCAGACGCTGCACGCCGTGTAGACGGCGTTGCGCAGCTTTGTGCGCGCACCCTGTTCCCGAACCGCCGATTCCGCAGCCAGGCGCGCGTTCTCGTCAAGGAGCGCGCTGAAATTTTCAGCGATGCCGTCCCGCAGATCGCCGGTCAGTTCGACGCGTCCCGCGAACACCGTCTCCAGCGTCCTGTCGGTGATCGAGACGTTGCCTTCGGCGATGACGATGTCGGTCGCCGGGTCGTAACTCAGCCTGTCCGCGCGAAGATACCGTTCGCCGAAATAGGCCCGCACATTCCCCTCGGCGACGATCGGCTGATCTTCAGCAAGGCGGGTTACGGTCTCAGCTTCGAAAAGAACCGTCTCGCGTTCGTCAGACGGGTCCGCCACGCCAGGCGCCGGCGAGCGTTCCCCCACCGAAAGATCCTCCGGGAGCGCCTGCGCCGCCGCCGCGCCGGACGCGCCGACCAGCGCCGACGTCGCCAGAAGGCGCGCGATCAAACGGGACGGGTGCAAGAAACCTCCAACGGCGCAGTCAAAAAACTCAAGAACTCCGCATGGTTAGCTGAGCCGGTCCGGCGCGTCCACGGGGGACCGGAAAATTGGCCGTAGAGGTCTGTCGCTTCAGCTTTCCTCGTATCGAAGGAGCAAGCCGATCGCAAGAATGACAGCGACAATGGCGGGGGCCCAGGCGGCGACAGGGGCCGGTGCAACACCTGATTCGCCCAGCGCACTCGATAGCTCGGAGAGCACATAGAGGAGGAACCCTGAACCGATTGCAGCGAGCAGCAGCGGCAAGGTTCCGCCCGAACGGAGCGGCCCCATTGAGAACGCCGCGGCGATGAGCACCATCGCCGTCAGTTTCAAAGGCGTCGAACAGAGTTCGTGAAAGCGGATATTGTATCGGATGGTCGAGAGGCCGGCCGCTTCGGCCAACAGTATGAACCTCGGCAGATCCCACATCGACATCGATTCGGGCGGCGGCACATTTTCCCGGAAATCGGCGAGGGTGAGGCGTGTCGGCACCGCCAGGGTCGGAGAGCGTTTTGATATATTGTCGTCGGCTGATTTCATACGGACTTCGCGCAGTTCGATCGTCCGGCCGGAAAGCACCGCTTCCGGTGCGTCCAGTCGCTCCCTGAAGGCGCCTTCCGGCGAGAGTCGCCAAATCGTAACGTCGCCCAAGGCGCCGCGGTCGGCGTCGAAACTGGCTGCATTGATGATCAGCAATTCGCGTTGGTCCCTTTGGCGCAGCCAGATGCCGTCGCCGAAAATGCGGACAAGGCTTGCCGGCTGGCCGCGGCTTTCGAGCTTGGCTTTCTCTGCGAAAGACATCATCCGCGACGACATGGGATCGACGGCGACGATCAGGAATATTCCGAAAACCGCGGCAAGAAACGCCGCCGGCCCAATCAGCCGCCAAATCGAAAGGCCCGCGGACCGCATCACCGCAAGTTCCGACCGCCGGTTCAATTGGGAAAACACCCAGATAGACGCAAACAGGAAGACGAACGGCGCAAGAGCCTGCGTGCTGGCGGGAGTTCTGAGAACAGTCATTTGAAACGCAAACGCAAAGTCTTTTTGGACCTTCGCCGCAAAACTCAGATTTTCAAGGAGATCTACAAGCGCCACGAGAGCAGACAGCGCGGCAAAGAGCGCGAGGACTGCAAAAGCGCTGTGCTTGAGAATATATTTGAATAATGTTGCGGGCGGCATCAGGATTTACGGCGGTTGTCCGATCCGGGCGGGCGTCGGCGTCCCTGTAGAATCCGGTCGTCGAAAATCAGAAGCAGCGCGCCGGCGATCGCGCTCAGCGGCGCTGCGTAAATCAGCCAGTACTGCCTTATTTCCGACGCTTCACCCTGGAGAATGTAGCCCGTGATGCGAAGCGCGCCGACCGCAACGCAGGCGAACGAAATGCGGACGGCGTAGCCGCGCCGATCGTAGGGACCGCCGATCAGGGCGAAGACGGCGATCAAAACATAGGCGAAGGCGTATAGCGGGGAGGCGAGACGGCCGTGCCCTTCGCCGATGAGACGGTCCGCGTTTTGACGGTCGTAGGGTCTCGAGGCGTCCGGATGGAACAACTCGCCGAGATACCGTTCTGTCACCTCAAGCTCCAGATCGGAGGCGCCCCTTTCAAATTGACCGAGATTGATCGCCGTCCGATTGAAGAAAACAATATCGACGTCGCCGCGCCTGTCGTTGATGCGCTGAATATTGCCATTGGAAAGATAGAGAACCGGCCCAAGCACGGTTTCCTTCAGCAGCGCGCGCTCAGCCATATAAGTCTCAGAGTTGGCGCCGTTGCGGTAGTCATGGACGAGAAGCCCGGAAAATCGTCCGCCTGGCTCAGCATTCTCGACATAAACAGTAAATCCGTTCCCGATAGACATGAACTCGCCGCCTCGTATGACGGCGGACGCAAAGTCCGCGCGAATGTCCGCGATCTGGCGTTTCAGCTCCCTGTAGGTTCGCGGCATCAGGTCGATATTGATCCACAATGTCGCGAGCGCGCCGACAACAGCGACAAGCAGCAGGGGCCGAGCAATGCCCGCGCGGCTGACACCGGCCGCGAACATCACCGCGATTTCGCTGTCCGAATGAAGGCGCTGCAATGCGAACAATGTTGCGGCGAACAGGCAAAAGGGAATGATGACGGCAAGAAGGCTCGGGATGATAAGCAGTGTCAGCCATCCGAAAGTTCTCAGCGTCTGACCGTATTCAACGATAATGTCGATCCGTTGCAGGCTCTGCGTCAGCCATACGATGGCCGTCACGATTGCGGTCGCGAACAGGAACGGCGTCCACATCTGGCGCAGGATGTACTGATCGAGACTTTTCAAACCGGCATCCGGGGGTCGGCCCCTGTCTGGGCTTTGGAGACCCGCTTTTAGTGTCATTCGCGATTGAGGTCGATGGCGCGTTTTCGGAGATGTTGCCACGACATTCCGGAACCATTACCTGTTGCCGCCGATTAAGCCCCCTGCAATGCCGGCCCCGCCCTTCGCGGCCGGAGCCTGAAAGAGGTAGAAATGAAGATCGCTTTTTCCAAAGCCGCAGCGCCGGCCGGCGCCGCGCTGGTCGTTCCCGTTTTCGAGGATGGCGAGCCGTCCGCCGCGCATGCGTCGCTAGACGTTTCGACGGGCGGCGCGCTTGCGAAGGCGATCAAGGCGGCGAATTTCGGCGGCAAGAAAGGCCAGACGCTCGAACTGATCGGCCTCAGCGGCTCTGAAGCCACGAGGATCGTCATGGTCGGCGCGGGCAAGCGGGGCGACTTCACCGCTCTCGAGGCTGAGGCGGTCGGCGGCGCCGGCGTCGCGCCGATTCAAAAGACGCAGGAAAAATCGGCGGCGTTCCTGCTCGACGGGTTCTCGACCGACAAGATCGCAGCCGGGGAAACGGCGGCGCGTATCGCCTTCGGCGCGCTGCTTCGCAGCTACCGGTTCGATAAATACCGCACGAAGCTCGAGAAGGACCAGAAGCCGGCGCTGGAAAAGCTTACGATCAACACGCCGGCGAGCGACGCCAAGGCCAAATTTGCGCCGCTTGAGAAACTGGCGGAAGGCGTGTCGCTGGCGCGCGATCTTGTGTCCGAGCCGCCGAATGTTCTTTTTCCGGAGAGTTTCGCCGCGCGCTGCAAGGAGCTTGAGGGGCTTGGCGTTAAAGTAACGGTGCTCGGCGAAAAGGAAATGCAGAAGCTCGGCATGGGTATGCTGCTCGGTGTCGGCCAGGGCTCGATCCGCGAGTCGAAGCTCGTCGCCATGGAATGGATGGGCGGGAAGAAGGGCGAAGCGCCGGTCGCCTTTGTCGGGAAGGGCGTATGCTTTGATACGGGCGGCATCTCCCTCAAGCCCGGCCCGGGCATGGAAGACATGAAATGGGATATGGGCGGCGCGGGGGCCGTCACGGGCGCCATCGCTGCGCTTGCGGGCCGCAAGGCGAAGGCGAATGTCGTCGGCGTTCTCGGACTGGTCGAAAACATGCCGGACGGCGGCGCGCAGCGGCCTTCAGATATCGTCAAGTCGATGTCCGGGCAGACGGTCGAAATCCTGAATACGGATGCCGAAGGCCGCCTCGTCCTCGGCGACGCGATCTGGTGGACCCAGGAAAAATACAAGCCGAAGGCGGTGATTGACCTTGCGACGCTGACCGGCGCGATCATCATATCGCTCGCGCATGAATATGCAGGCCTCTTCACGCAGGATGACAAGCTCGCAGAGCGAATCGAAGCGGCGGCGAAAACGTCGGGCGACGCAGTATGGAGGATGCCGCTCGCCAAGGCGCATTTCGACATGATCAAGTCCGATGTCGCCGATATGAAGAATATCGGCCCGCGCGAGGGCGGTTCCTCCACGGCGGCGGCTTTTATCGGCAAGTTCGTCAAAGACGGACAATCATGGGCGCATATCGATATCGCCGGCATGGCGTGGAACGCGAAGGACAAGCCCTTATGCCCGAAGGGCGCCGCCGGATTCGGCGTGCGTCTCCTCGACGAATTCATTCGCGCCAATTACGAGTAAGCCGTGTATACGCCGAGCGCCTTCAGGAATGATGATCGGCATGCGGCGTACGACTTTATCGACAGCTGCGGTTTTGCGGCGCTGGTGACCGCCGAGGCCGGCGAAACCCTGATTACGCACCTGCCGATGACTGTCGATCGGGAACGGGGCGCGCTGCTGGGTCACATGGCCAGGGCTAATCCGCACGCAAGCCGCATCGAAGGGCGCCGGTGCGCCGCCGTATTTCTGGGGCCGAACGCCTATGTTTCGCCCGACTGGTATGACGACGCCACGCAGGTTCCGACATGGAACTATATCGCGGCCCACGTCGAAGGAATCGGCCGTCCGATTGAGGACCCGGCGGAAGTCGACGCCGTTTTGTCCGGGCTTTCCAACATTCACGAACATCGAAGACGCGATCTCGATACCGGGAAGCTGTGGAGACTCGAAAAACTGCCTGCTGAAAAACTTCGCAGGATGCGCGCCGCGATCGTCGTGTTTGAAATCATCGCGGACCGGATCGAATTAAAAGAGAAGCTCAGTCAGAACAAATCCGCGGGCGAGCGGGAGCGCATAAGGTTGAAACTGGCGTCGGGCGGCGAGATGCAGCAGGCGGTCGCGGCGGCGATGTCCGTTGTCAAAAGGCCGTCATGACCGAAGTGCTCTTCTATCACCTCGAGCGCGCGTCGCTTGAAAGCGTATTGCCCGCTCTTCTCGAACGAACGCTGGAACGGGGGTGGAAAGCGGTCGTTCGATGCGGCGCACGCGAAACGGTTGAGCGCCTCGACGAAATTCTCTGGACCTATAGTGACGATTCGTTTCTGCCTCATTCGGCCGATCCGTCATGCGCGGCCGCGCAGCCAGTCTGGATCACCGACGATGACGCTGTCCCGAACGGAGCCGACCTCCTGTTCCTGGTCGATAACGCAAAGGCCGATGCGAGCGGGCTTGCGCCCTTTGTCCGCTGCGTGACAATCTTTGACGGTGGCGACGACCATGCGGTCGCCAGGGCGCGCGAATTCTGGAAAGCCGTTAAGGAAGCTGGATTTGAGGCGACCTATTGGAAACAGTCGCCGCAGGGAAAGTGGGAAAAGCAGGCGTGACAGCCTCCGCCGCAGCGGCCGCATCATTTCGCCTCGACATGTTTCGATCTTCGTCTTAGCCTGTGTTTTCTGATCAGTCCGCGCAATTGATCATAGGTAAGGCAAAGCAGCTCCGCCGCTTCCTTCTGGTTCCAGTCACAATCCGAAAGCGCCTTCTCAGTCCAATTTCGTTCAGCGTCGTTCAGCGCAGCGCGCAGATCGAACGATGAGTCCGGCGCCGCGACCCGCGCGCGCTCCGGTTCGAGCGCCGGGGCTGTCGCGCTAAGGGACGGAAACGGATTCAGGACAACGCGGCCGACAGGCCCCGACTCGCCGTCCATCATCCAACGGCAAAATGACCGCTCCGACGCATTCTTCAGCTCACGAACATTACCGGGCCAGTCATGTGCGATGAACGCGGCCATCGCTTCGGTCGTGAAGCCGCCGAATGCGGCGCCAGTTTCCCGGGCGACGCCGGCGGCGAAATGCGCGGCGAGCAGCGGAATATCTTCCTTCCGCGCGCGCAAGGGCGGCGCGCTGATGACGTCGAACGCGATTCGGTCGAGAAGGTCGGCGCGGAATTTTCCTTCTGCCGCCATTGCAGGAAGGTCGGCGTTGGCGGCCGCCACGATGCGCACGTCCGCGAATTTCGTCTCGCTGCCGCCGACCCGTTCATATTCGCCGTATTCAATGACGCGCAGAAGCTTTTCCTGAATTCTGAGGCTCGCCGACGAGATCTCGTCAAGAAAGAGCGTCCCGCCCTCGGCGCGCTCAAAGCGACCGGCGTGACGGCGAGCGGCGCCGGTGAAGGCGCCCGCCTCGTGCCCGAAAAGCTCGCTGTCAAGAAGCTCTTCGGACAGCGCCGCGCAGTTGAGCTTGACGAACGGCCCCTCCCATCTCGGAGACAGAAAGTGGATTCGGGAAGCGATCAGCTCCTTGCCTGAGCCCCGCTCGCCGCAAACGAGCAGCGGC
>CALKYG010000421.1 GCA_938003575.1 uncultured Alphaproteobacteria bacterium | reverse complement strand
CAGCTTCGCCGAGGATATCCAGGCGAAGGGAATAAGGGCCGTCTCGCGCTCGCCTTCGATGTCGAGACAGATATTATCGCCGTCGACGCCGGCGAGGACGCCTTTGAACTTCTTGCGCCCCTCGATCATGCGATCGAGTTCTATTTTCGCCTCATAACCCTGCCAGTCATGATAGTCCTTCATTCTGACAAGCGGGCGGTCGATTCCGGGCGATGAAATCTCCAGCCGGTAGGAGCCCGAGATCGGATCGGCTTCCTCAAGGATCGGCGAGAGCTTGCGCGAAAGACCCGCGCAATCTTCCGCCGACATCGTGTGGTCCGGGCGCTCGGCCATGATCTGCAATGTCTTTGTTTCCTTGCCGGTCATCCTGATGCGCACAAGCTCAAAGCCCGCCGCGGCGATCGCGGGGGCGACGAGCTTCTCGATTCGCTCTTCAAGGACGGACAATCCGCAGCCTTCCGGTAACAAAAAAGCGGGCCCGCCGGGCCCGCTTTCGATGAAATCGATAGCGTTTGACCGGCTATATAGGGCCCTGAGACCTCTTTGTCACGCCCGGCATGCGAAATTTCCAGCGGTCTGGATTTTCCCCGCCGGTTGGGTGAAGCTTCGCTTCGAGTGGGATCAGGGGGCCTGCGGGGGCGGGCGGCATTTAGGGGTGGTTGCATGTTCGGACGTTTATTGGCGCTGATTGCGGGGGCGGCGCTCGCGGTGGCGGCAAGCCAGGGGCCGGCTTTCACCGATCAATATATCCAGAACCTGACCGGGCGGATCGACGAGTTGCGTCCGATCGTCGAGGAATTCGACGCCAAGGTTAGCGAGTATAACTATACACGGGCAACGGCGATGGCTGAATGCACAATGGCGACCGGCTTGTTGGATGCGCTTTGTTCCACATACGAAACGGTTGTCAATCGCTATGAGATGCTGACGGCGCACCTTGCTGAACTGAACGCCGCCTCGATCTGGATGCGCCCGCTGGTCCTGGCCCGCACCCACAAAAAGGACATAACCGAAAGCGTTTATTCGGTGTTCAAGCCGGCCGTGCCGGCCACGCCCGAAGGCTTCGCCTATGGCGGCGGCGGCTTCCTCGCCGGGTTTCTCGCCCTCTCGATCGTGTTCGGAATCGTGGGCGGGCTCTTTGGCGCCGGACGCCGTTACGCATAAAACGCCCGAGTGGTCGCTGAAGGGCTCCGTCTCGCATGTACACGCTCTATTACGCTCCCGGCGCGGCGAGCCTCGCCGTTCATTGGATCCTGCTCGAAATCGGCGCGCCTTTTGAAACGGTCGCGCTTGATATGGAGCGCAAGGATCAGAAGAGTCCGGATTACCTGAAAATCAATCCGGCCGGCATGATCCCGACCCTGATCGCGGATGGCGAACCGATGGCTGAGACGGCGGCGATCCTTCTGTGGCTCGCGGAGCGCCATCCCGAGGCCGGGTTTGAAATCCCCGCCGGCGCACAAAAGCGGCGCAGCTATCTGCAGACGATGCTGTTTCTTGCAAATACGATGCAGCCCGCCTTTCGGGTGTGGTTCTACCCGCAAGAGGGTGCGGGCCCCGCGAATATCGACGCGGCGAAAGCTGAGGCGCGCCGCAAAATCGAAGAGGCCTGGTCCATGCTGGATGCGCGCCTGTCTGACGGCCGCGCCTTCCTGCTCGGCGACCGCATGACCGCGCCTGATTTTCTCGCGACAATGCTGACGCGATGGTCGCGCAATATGCCAAAGCCTGCGACGGCATGGCCGCATGTCGGCGCTTATGTCGCGCGCACGAAACTGCGAGACGCTCTGCGCGAAGTTCATCGCCGCGAAGGGCTGACCGACTGGATCGGGGCGCCTAGCGCATAAAATCAGCGCGCGTCATGGGCGCGCCGATCAGAGATTCGAGCGCCGCGAGGTCGCGCTCGAATATTTCATTCAGCGCTGCGATGCGGCTCGCTGAAAGTTCTGGCCGCTCGCGCATCTGCAAATTCGATTTGACGCGGTCGCGAAACGAGCGCGGCACGAGGCGGCGCCGCAAGAATGTCGCGACGGGATTGTCGACGATCACCGAATAGCCGGGAAATTTCCTGATGCGCTCGGCCGACACATTCTGCGCTTCAAGATCCTTTTCCCAAGCGACATCTCCTGCGGCGTCCAGAAACGCTGCGATGCGTTTCAGTTCGACGTCCGGCGCGGCGGTCATTTTCTCGAAAATGACCGGCAAGATGCGCGCCGTTCCAAAGCGCGCGACGAAGGGCTCGAGCTGATAGGCGTAGCGCGAATAGGCGACGAGTTCCGGGTGCGTCTCAATCGCTTCATCAATCGGACAGGTGATGACGCCCTGCGTCCACTCATGAATGTAGTGCGAGACGAGCCGGTCGACGGGGTCGCGCATCACATAGACGAACTTCGCGTCCGGGATCAGCGCAGCAAGGCGTTCGACCGTTTGCGGATAGGTTGGCAGCTTTGTGTAGTGGGTTGAAGATTCGCCCTTGATCACGCCTTGCGGCGCCCCGGCGAAAAGGCCGCGATACCAGCGCTCGCCTTTGCAATAGACATCATCGTCGGAGAAATAATTCGGCTCCTTCGGCTCCGACATGAAAAACTGCTTCTGCGCGGCGAGCTGCGCATGCAGGGTCGACGTGCCGCACTTCATCGCGCCGATGATGACGAAATCAGGAAGATCAGTCATCGCGGCGCTTTCCGGTCGCCGAGCGGCGCGCGCCAGTTCGTCCACTGATCGCGGCCCTGATGCTCGCATAATACAGGCGGCGGCTTTCCGAACAGTGATCGAAACCGCGCGACGGCGCGCCCGGCGAGCCACATCAAGTTCGCCGCGACATGGCCAAGCGGCCCGTACGCCTTGCGGAAATAGCGCGTCCGCGCCGCGTAATAATAGGCTGGCGGGCGCTTCTTCGCATTCATCGATGATTTGACGGGCGATGAGCCGCCGCGCAAATGGACGACGCGCGCCGCCGGTTCATAAACGACGCGCCACCCGAATTTTTTCAACGTACGGCAATAATCTGCATCCTCAAAGTACATGAAGTAGCCGTCGTCCATCAGCCCGGCGTCGCAAATCGCCTCTCGCTTGATGAGGACGCAGGCGAAACTCGCCCAATCGCATGCGATCGGCGTCTGCGACACCGGAACAGGCACGACCGACGATCTGAAAATCCTGTCCAGCGGCGCCGTCTCGGCGGCGACGAGAAACTCCGACACCGGCGAATGAAACCGAAAGCAGGAAATTTGCGGCGTTCCATCCTCATCCTCAAGGCGCGGCGCGATGATCCCTGCATCCTTCTCGCGCGCGGAAGCCGCGAGCATCGCCGAGAGCGCGCCCGGGCGGACCAGCGTGTCGGAATTCAACAGCAATATGTGGTCCGCGTCGAACGCCTCGATGCCGATATTATTGCCGCCGGAAAAGCCTTCGTTTGACGGCGATCGGATGAGAAAAGCGCGCGACTTCCATAGTTCGCCGGTGCGCAGCCATTCGGCGATCTCGTCCGCCGATCCGTCATTCGAAAAATTGTCGATGATAGCGACGCGCGCATCGTTCTCTTCAAGCTGGCTTCCCAGCGCCGCGACGCAATTCTTCACCAAATCCGGCGTACGGAAATTGATGACGACGATCCCGAGCGCGCAGTTGACGCGTTCATTCCTCGCGGGGGCGTCGGCGGATTTCGTCATCAGGAGGAATTGAGCGCGCGTTCGCTGATTTCTGGCAAGCCTCACGCGCTCTTCTCCGGGAAAAGACCCGCAAAATCGTTAAGCGCTGCATCGGCGAGGTGCGTTTTTTTGACGTTCTGCAGCGCCCGCCACATCGTGGCGCGCCGCCCGGGCGATTTCGCCTCCCACTCGTCAAGAAGCCTCTTCATCGCGGCGCGTTGAAGCCCGTCCTGGCTGCCGCAAAGGTCGCACGGTATGATCGGAAACTTCATCGACCCGGCGAATTTGGCGAGGTCCTCCTCGGCGCAATGAATGAGCGGCCGCAGGACAAGCAGGTCGCCGTCTTCATTAAGCAGCTTCGGCGGCATCGCGCCAAGCGTTCCGCCATGGAAAAGATTGAGCAGGAAGGTCTCGAGCGCGTCGTCGCGGTGATGGCCAAGCACGACGGCGTTGCAGCCTTCCTCGCGCGCGACGCGGTAGAGATGCCCGCGCCTTAAACGCGAACAGAGCGAGCAATAAGTTTTGCCTTCCGGAATTTTCCCGGTGACGATCGAATAGGTGTCGCGGCTCTCGATGCGATAGGGAACGCCAAGCCTCGTCAGGAACTCCGGCAGGACATGCTTTGGAAATCCCGGCTGGCCCTGATCGAGATTGCAGGCGAGGAACTCGACCGGCAAGGCGCCCTGCCATTGAAGGTCCAGAAGCGCCGCGAGCAGGGAATAGGAATCCTTTCCGCCGGAAAGGCAGACGAGCCAGCGCTGGCGCCCGCCCGCCTTGTCGATCATTGAATAAGCGCTGATCGCCTCCTGCGTCTGCCGGAGAATGCGTTTCCTCAGCTTGCGGAAGGAAACGCTGTCGGGCGCGCCGGCGTAAAGCGCCGAAAGCGTTCTATCCGCCATGCCCTCCACGAGCGATCCGTCCGCCATCGGTTTTCTCCTCCGGCGCAAAATGCGCATTCAGGAATTCAATAAACGCCGGCCAGTCCTCCCTAACGACGCCATGCGTGCCGGGGCGAATCCAGAAAGCGATTTCAGGGGTCGGGTCGTAGGGTTTCAGCTTGTCCTGATCAAGGCCGCGCGCGCCGTAAAGGTCGTAAACGGGATCTGCGCCCATCGCGGCGCGAAAGGCGCCGTTGGGATCGGACCAGACGTCGCGGCGCGCGTTGCCGAGCATGATCGGGCGCGGTGCGATGAGCGCGATCAGCATGTGCTGGTCGTAACCGGCAAGGTTGTCCTCGCGATAGCTGCGTGCGAACCAGTGCGGATAGTTTCTCGTGATGCCGGCGACGCTCTCGCCCCTTTTACCGACATTGAGCGAAGCGCCGCCCGTGCCTGACTGGTGTGCGATGACGCCGTCGATCCGCGGATCGAACGCGGCCGCGACGAGCGCGGCTTTAGCATAGCGCGAATGACCCCATGCGATCATTTTTCCCCGGTCGAGCCGCGGGTCTTGTTCAAGCACGTCAACCATGCGGGAGTAAGCCCAGCCCCAGGCGCCGATGGCGCCGAGCCTCGTATCATTGTCTTCGTGTCCCGCCGTCAGCCGCGCGAGTTCCTTAAGGCCGTCCTCGCGCCGGTCGGGAATGAATTCTGTCGGGTAAATCGTCGCCAGCGCGTAACCCGCCTGCAAGATCTCCTCGACTGGCGGGGTGCAGATATAGCGGCCGAAAATATAGGTCTCGAGCGCGAAGCCGCCGCGCCTGCGCAGTTTCTCCGGCGCGCCGGAAACGGCAGGGTCGGGTATCGTCGACCAGCGCGGACAAAATGTTTCCATCATGATGACTGGAAACGGGCCGTCGCCTCTCGGAGAGACGACATTCATGATGAATCCGTCCCCGCCGTCGCGCGATCGCGTTTCGACCTCGGCGTCCCCATAGGCCATCGAGGCGCCGATCCGGTATTCTTCAAGAACGCCGAGCCCGCCGAAGGCGTCTTCGCCGACCATCCTGCGGTCGATGATGCGGCTCGCCGAGCGGTCAGGCATCACGCCGTATTCGAACTTTTGCAGCTTGTCGCGCGCATCCGGGGCGCCTTTCGTCTCCCACTCGGAGAGGTTTGAGAAGGTGAGCGCTGGTCTTGCAGCGGGTCCGTCAGGGTTCAGATCGGTCCACGCCATGGTCGCTTCGACGCAGGCCGGCGTTGAAAGCGCGGCGGCGAGAAGCAGAAGACGACGCACCATCACAGTCTCCTGAATTGCAGGTAGCAGGGCGCCCGCCCTTCTTTCATCGCTTTGGCTTCGTAGCGCGTCTGCGGCCAGTCGGCGGGACGCTCCTTCCAGTCCGCGGCCCGTTCCGCCGTCCATTCAAGACCCGTCGCGCGCTGCGCATGCATCAGGGTCCAGCGCACATAATCTGGAATATCCGATGCGACGCGCAAGACGCCGCCGGGCTTCAAAAGCCGTTCAGCCTCCGCGAAAAACCAGGGCGATATCATCCGTCTCTTGTAATGCCGTTTCTTCGGCCACGGATCGGGATGCAGGACAAAAATGCGTGAGAAGCGGGCGGCGGGCAGCGCCTCGATCAGAGGTCTGGCGTCGCCGTGGCGGACGCGAATATTGTTCAGCTCGCCGCTTTCGATCAGCGCCAGCAATTTAGCGACGCCGTTGAGAAAAGGCTCGGCCCCGATGAAGCCGGTGTTTGGCGCGCGCGCCGCCTGCCAGGCGAGGTGCTCGCCGCCGCCGAATCCGACCTCGAGCTGGAAGTCCTCCGCCTGCGGAAAGAGCGCGCCCGGATCGATCGGCCCTTGTTCCGGATCCGGCGTCGCGACCTTCGGGAGAAGGTCCGTCATCAGCCTCCGGTGACCCTCGCGCAAGGCGTGGCCTTTCGAGCGGCCGTAGAGCTGCGGGATATAGGCGTCGGCGGCGGACATCTAAAATGCGAGCGCCTCTTTGAGAAACCGGATCGTGCGGCCCCAGGCAAGGTCCGCCGCCTCCTTGTTGAAACGCGCCTTGTTGGCGTCGTTATTAAATGCGTGCTGCACGCCATCATACACGAAGAGGCGATAATCGACGTTCGCGGATTTGAGGGCGGCCTCAAAGTCAGGGATGCCGGCGTTGATGCGTTCGTCGGCGCCGGCGTAATGCAGCATCAGTCTTGCCTTGATCTTGCTGGCTTCCGCGGCGGCAACCTGCCGCCCGTAATACGCGACCCCGGCCGACAGCGCCGGCGAGACAGCGGCTAGGCGGTTCACCATGCCGCCGCCCCAGCAAAAGCCGATCGCGCCGACCTTGCGCTGATGCGTTTTGAGAAGGGCGAGCGCTTCTGCGATTTTCGCAAGCTTCGCCGCTGTTTTTTCCGGATCGAGCTTTCCAATCATTTCCCGCGCCCCGTCTTCGTCCGCAGGGGCGCCTCCATAGGGCGAGAGCATGTCGACTGCGAAGGCGTGAAACCCCTCGAGCGCGACGCGGCGCGCGACATCCGCGATATGCGGATTAAGGCCGCGGTTCTCGTGGATGACGATCACCGCCGGGGCGATCGACGCCGCTTTCGGACGCACGTGATAGGCGGTGACGAAGGGCAGGTGCGTCATCGGCTTGACGCCCGCCGGCGCCTCCTCGGGCTCGATCATGTCGACGATGTCGCCTGTGTCGAATTTCACTGTCGAGGATTGAAGCCGCTCGTCATCTTCAGCAACCTGAGCGGCCAGCGCGTAATCATTTGCAAGGTGCGGCATCAGCGCGCCTGCCGCGGCCGTTCCGCCTGCTAGGCGCGCAAGGCGATCCATGAAGGCGCGCCGGTCGATGGCGCCGTGCGTATAGGCGTCGTACAGATTGATGATCGGCTGGGGGACTTTCTTCATCATCACAACCCTATAGCGCGGCGCGGCGCAGCGAGACAGTCCCGCGCGGGCCTTGCGCGCCGCCAATCAGCCCCTAAAGGAAGGCGGCGACGAGAATTGAGCCGGAGCGTCCCGCTGAAATATGATCCGTGTCCAGGAACTGCGCCTTCCGCTCGACCATGACGCGCCCGCCTTGAGGCAGGCGGTGATCGCGCGCCTGTCGGTGAAGGCGGAAGACCTCGTCTCTTTCACCGTATTCAAGCGCGCTGCGGATTCACGCAACAAAAATGACATCCATCTCGTCTATATCATTGACGCCGAGGTGAAGAACGAAGCGGCCCTCCTGCTTCGTTTCCAGAAGGACCCTCATGTCGGCGAAACGCCGGATATGACCTTCAAAGCGGCGGCGAAGGCCCCCGCCCGGGGGTTCAAGCGCCCTGTCGTCGTCGGCTTCGGCCCCTGCGGCATCTTCGCCGCGCTCATCCTGGCTGAAGCGGGTTGCCGGCCGATCGTCCTTGAACGCGGCAAAACTGTCCGGGAACGGACGGTGGACACCTTCAGATTCTGGCGTCAGCGCATTTTAAATCCCGCTTCCAACGTCCAGTTCGGCGAGGGCGGCGCCGGCACCTTCTCCGACGGAAAGCTCTACAGCCAGATCCGGGACCCCGAACATATCGGCCGCAAGGTGCTGACCGAATTCGTCGAGGCCGGAGCGCCTGAGGAAATCCTTTATGTCGCGCGGCCGCATATTGGCACGTTTCGCCTCGTCTCGATGGTTGAGAATATGCGCGCGAAGATCGAGGCGCATGGCGGCGAAATCAGGTTTGAAGCGCGCGTGGCGGACGTCGTGATAGCCGCGAAAGCGGGCCGAAAGAGAATCGAGGGCGTCATCCTCGACAACGGCGAGATGATCGAAACGAGCCATGTCGTGATGGCGCTCGGGCATTCGTCGCGCGACACCTTCGAAATGCTGCGCCAGCGCGGCGTCTTCTTTGAGCCGAAGCCTCTGTCGATCGGCGTGCGCATCGAACATCCGCAATCCGTCATCGACCGCGCGCGCTACGGCAAGTTCGCGGGAAACAAGATTCTCGGCGCCGCCGACTACCGTCTTTCTCATCATGCGAAGAACGGCCGCACCGTCTATTCGTTCTGCATGTGCCCGGGCGGCACCGTCGTCGCGGCCGCGTCGGAAGAAGGAAGGCTTGTGACCAACGGCATGAGCCAATATTCAAGGAAGGAAAGGAACGCCAATTCCGGGCTTGTCGTATCGCTTTCTCCTGAAGATTTTCCGGGCGACGTCCGAGAGAATCCGCTCGCGGGAATCGATTTTCAGCGCCATTGGGAGGAGAGGGCGTACGCCGCGGGCGGATCGACATGGCGCGCCCCGGCTCAACTTGTCGGAGACTTCCTGAACAACATTCCGTCCACAGGTCTTCGCACCGCCGAACCGTCATACCGCCCCGGCGTCACGCCGACCGATCTCTCGCTTTGTCTCCCTGACTGGGCGATCGACGCCATCCGCGAGGCCCTTCCGGTCTTCGGACGCAAGATCAAGGGGTACGACATGGACGACGCGGTCATGACAGGGGTCGAAACCAGGACGTCGAGCCCGGTCAGGATGACGCGCCGCGAAGACCGTCAAAGCCTCTCCGTAGACGGATTATATCCGGCGGGCGAAGGCGCGGGCTACGCCGGCGGCATT
>CALKYG010000420.1 GCA_938003575.1 uncultured Alphaproteobacteria bacterium | reverse complement strand
ACGATTCCGGCGCTTCTACTCGGCCTAGCGATCGGCTTCGGGTTCCTATCGAAGTATGCGATGATCTATTTCATTCTGGGTGCGGCGTTCGCTCTTGCAGCCGCGCCGACCCGTTGGCGCGCTTGCGGCGCCGTCAATATTGCGCTTGCATGCGTTGTCGCGCTTTTAGTATTGGCCCCCAATATCTGGTGGAACTCGCAAAACGGATTTCAGACGATTTCACATACCGCCGCCAACGCAAACTGGGGCGGCGACGCCGGGCACCCCGACCGGCTTCTGGAATTCCTCGGCGCTCAAATCGGCGTCGCCGGTCCTCTATTTCTGATCATTATCCTGGCGGCCGCGCGTTTTAGCGTCCGGACGCCCGACGCCGCTATGCGCAATGCAGTGAGGCCGCTTTTGGCGTTTGCGCTTCCCGCCCTCGCGATAGTGACTGTGCAATCGTTCATATCGCGAGCGCATGGAAACTGGGCGGCGGTTGCTTACCCGTCGCTGACGACGCTTGCGGCGATTTTTGTCCGTGGTGAGGCTAAAGCTCTTCCGGCCATGAAATTCAGCGTTGCGCTTAATGCAGCGATAGGTGCGGGCTTTCTCGTTGCTTTCGTCAACGCGCCGATTGCCGATTCCATCGGCGCATCAGCTGCGTTCAAGCGGCTGCGCGGTTGGGAGGGGATCGGCGCACAGATCGCCGATCGCAGCACCAGCTATGACGTCATCATGACGGATGACCGAGAAGTCAGCGGTGAACTCGTCTATTATGCAAGGGCTGGAAGACCGGTTGTCGCATGGAACTCTAACCGATCGATCGACAGCCATTTCGAGGCTTTCCATCCGTTCGATCCTGCGCGCCACCGCCGTGTTCTCTATGTCAGCGAACGCGCGGACGCGCTATACGTGCAAGAGGGGTTCAGGCGAATCTCGCCGATCGGCGAGATTTCGGCCGCGACAGGCCCTTCTCGCAGACGAACACTTTACCTTTTTGAAGTTGGGGATCCAGTCGCGCCATAGTTGTGAAGTGGTTCGATTGCGACGCGGTCCGCGGCAGTTCGGCGGGCGGGCCTGAATGTGCGCACCGCAATTCTGGCGAAAGCTGCGAGGCCAAATTGCGTCCATAGGACTGCTGTCACGAGCCACATGAATGGCGCCGGGTATAGCTCGGAGAAATGCGTCCGGAAATATCTCAATATGCTCGATGTCTTACGCATGTCGATAAAAATCGGATCGACTTCACTCGAACTTTTGAAATGGAGGATCGATACGTTCGGATCGAAATAGATGGCTCCGCCAGCTTTTGCAAAGCGCAGGCAAAAATCGACATCTTCAAAATGGAGGAAATACCGTTCGTCCATTCCGCCGATCGACCAGTATTCGCTTTTTGGCGTCATGAAACAGGCGCCGGATATGACCGGCACCGGGATAACATCTTTCGGGCATGGCTCGTCATGAAGATTGAACCGGCGAAAATAGGGATGCCGGGGCGCAAGTCTGTAAAGCTTGGTCGCCTCTACGAACGCACGCCACGGCGTGAGAGTCGCACGACGAGATCCACGTTGCTCGGCGCCGTCGGGATCAATGACTTTCGCACCCAGCAGCCATGAGCCGCCGCGCGCCAGTCCGTCTCGCGCAAGAGCTATCGCCCCTCCCGGCGCCATAATGGCGTCCGGGTTAATAAAGAGCAGCAAATCCCCTGACGCGGCCCGCGCGCCAAGATTGCATGCAGCGGCGAACCCGATATTTCCATGTCCGTCAATGCGTCGCACCGTCGGCGCGCCGGTATCCGGACCAATCGCCGCGTCGACCACCCCCGGCGGATTCCCATTGTCGACCAAGATTATTTCTTCGATGCCCTCCTGGAGCCTCAGTGCGTCGAGACACCGCGCAAGAACCGAACCGGTATGGAACGTGACGACAACCGCTGAGATCGAGCCCACGCTCGATATGCTGGTCATAAGCTTCCCGTCTTCTTTTAGGCGCTCATATAGCGCACAGGCTTAGCGCCTGCTCGACTTGCAAAAGGCATTTGACACAGCGGCGGCGAACGCTGCAAGTGCGAAAACCGCGAGGCGCCACGCTTGCCAGATACTGGCTTCAAACATTACAGAAATGAAACAAACTGCCGCAGAAGCACAAATCGCCGCAACCGTCGATCTGTCGAGTCTTGCTTCGAGGAGCGTCGCGAATCCCATCGCGATCGACGTAAACAATGCGATGACGCCCGGTATTCCAAGCTCCAGCCACACTTGCAAAAATACGTTGTGCGGGTGTGTCGGCATCGACTGGAGCGCAACCGGCCAATTTGGAATTTGAATCATCTCGCCGCTTTGGCTGAGCGCGCGCGCGTAATCGGCGCCGCAACCGAATGGAAAGCAATCCTGCAGAGCTGCCGAGCCAGCCTCACGCCACACGACGAGGCGTTGCGCCCATGACGGCGGAAGCTCGCCAAACTTCCAGTCAAGGACTGTGTCAGCGGGGATCGCAACAGCGGCAAACGGCGCGGTAAGCAATGCCGCAAGTATCAGCCCCGAAGTAAGCGCCAGGCCCATGCGAGGAAAAGAGATCGCGAAAGCAAAGGCGGCCCCCGCGAAAACCAGCCCAGCGACGTTTGCAAAAATTGAAAAGTGCAAAGCAGCGATCAAGAGTGCGAGCGCCGGCGCGAATGCAATCAACCAGGACCCGGTCAAGCGGCGGATAATTGAAGCAGCCGGAAAGACCAGCGGCGCGATCGCCGTTACGCCGCGCCCGAGCGACGTCATGTCCTTCCAGCGCAAATATGAATTATCCGTCGGAGGTGTTATTTCGCGAAGGTATCCGCCGCTCACGCCCTCAAAAAGCAAGGCGGCGCTCGCCGCCGCGACCATCAGGGCGAATCCACCCGCCAGCGCCGCCGACCGGCGGGGCGATGCGTGCGTCGCTTCAAAGACGAGGGCGCCGCCGGCGAGCGCTGCGGATGCCAATGTGAGGCCGAGCCATTCGGCGCCCGGCGTCGGCGTCCATAATCCGGTAATCGCAATCCAGACCGTCAGTAAGAAAAACGCGCATGCGGCGAGCACAAGCGGATCGCGGAAGACACCTGTCTGCGCCATCAGAGAAGCGCCCGTCACCCAAATATCTCTGCGGCATGCGACGGCCAGCGCCATCAACCCGACACAGGGCGCGACACCCCGATGGCCGAATATGGCGAGCCAAGCGATTCCCGCCATAGCAATGGCGAAAGTTATGTCGACCACCCGATCAACTGGCGACGTGTGCGACGACAAGTTTAAAAGCCGCGCAGGTCTGGGGGCGTCGCTTCGCTCTTCAACTGGTCGATCACATCGTCAAGCATGATCAAATCCTGCCTGTCACAGCCAAGACGCCTCGCTGAAACCTTTCGCTCCTGCGCTTCGCGTGCGCCGACGACCAAAATGACTGGCGTCTTAGCGAGCGAATGCTCGCGCACTTTGTAGCTGATCTTCTCATTACGGAGGTCGGCTTCCGCCCGGACGCCGGACGCCCTTAGGAGGCGCACTACTTCCTGCGCATAGAGATCCGCCTCCGATGTAATCGTCGCCACGATGACCTGCTGCGGCGCAAGCCAAAAAGGCAGCTTGCCGGCAAAGTTCTCAAGCAAGAGGCCGATAAAGCGCTCAAACGTGCCGAAGACCGCGCGATGCAGCAACACTGGCGTCTTTTTTGCGCCGGTCTCGTCAATATAGGTTGCCCCAAGACGCTGCGGCACAATGTAATCCAGTTGGAATGTTCCTGCCTGCCAGGTGCGTCCGATTGCGTCGGTCAAATGAAATTCAAGCTTCGGTCCGTAAAAGGCGCCGTCGCCGATCGCATAAGCGAAATCAACCCCGGCGTGGGCTAGCGCTTTCGCAAGCGCTGATTCAGCCCGATCCCAGACATCGTCATCGCCCGCGCGCACGGACGGGCGTGTCGCCAGTTTATATTTGATGTTGGTCATTCCCATGTCCGAGTAGACACGATTGAAAAGTGCGAGAAACTTTGCAACCTCAAAGTCGATTTGATCTTCCCGACAAAAAATATGCGCATCGTCCTGCGTCATTTGGCGTACGCGCAGAAGGCCGTGCAACGCGCCGTGCGCTTCGTTGCGATGACAACAGCCAAATTCCGCCATGCGGATCGGCAGATCGCGATAAGACTTGATGCCCTGATTGTATATCTGCACGTGCGCCGGACAATTCATCGGCTTCAAGGCCATGAGCTCAGCATCACCCGAGAGCACCGGCTCCCCCTCCTCCGTCGACGGAATTTCGTCCGGAACGATAAACATGCCGTCACGGAACTTCGACCAATGCCCCGACATTTCCCAAAGTTTTGAGTCGAGAAGCTGCGGCGTTTTAACCTCAACGTAGCCATCATCGTCGAGCCGGCGGCGAATATAGGCTTCCAATTGACGCCAAACGAGGAATCCCTTCGGGTGCCAGAAGACGGAGCCTTGCGCCTCCTGCTGAAAATGAAAGAGGTCGAGCTCTTTTCCGAGACGCCGGTGGTCGCGCTTTTCCGCCTCCTCGATGCGATTGAGGTAATCCTTCAAGTCCTTTTCGTTCGCCCATGCAGTACCATAAATGCGTTGGAGCACGGGATTTCTGTGATCGCCTCGCCAATAGGCGCCGGCGACTTTCATCAGTTTGAACGCCTTGCCGATATGCTTCGTAGACGGAAGATGTGGGCCGCGGCAGAGATCGTGCCATTCTCCGTGCCAGTAAATCTTCACCGCCTCGCCAGGAGGAAGATCGCTTATGATCTCGGCTTTATAGGTCTCGCCGATCGACTTGAAATGCGCGATCGCCTGACCGCGCTCCCAGATCTCCACGCGGGTCGGCCGGTCCTCATCCACGATCTCCGCCATGCGCCCTTCGATGCGGACGAGATCGTCGGTCGAGAACGGCTCGTCGCGAGCAAAATCATAGAAGAAGCCGTCTTCAATATTGGGTCCGATCGTCACCTGCGTCCCTGGAAAAAGCTCCTGGACCGCCTGCGCAAGAAGATGTGCGGCGTCATGTCGAATAAGGTCGAGCGCATCGGCGCCGTCTTCGCGCGTGACGATCTCGATCTTCGAGTCACGGTCGACTATCTGAAAGAGGTCTGTTAAAACGCCGTCAACCCGCATCGCGATCGCTTTCTTAGCGAGCGATTTTGAAATCGATTCCGCGATGTCGGTTCCCGTGACCGCGCCGTCATATTTTCGGACGGAGCCGTCGGGGAAAGTAATATCAACCATGTCCGTCATCCAGTCTTGAGGAGGCTTGGACTTCCATGACCTTGAGCGGAACGTCAAGCCCGACAAGGGGTTAGGACGCTAATTACCGCCCCGATCGCGCCAAGACCAGTCGCCGTAACGCCAGAGGCGCCAGCCATGATCCGGCAGATCATCCGGCACGGGATCATAACCGTACGAACCGAAGGGGTGGCAGCGCGAAAGCCGTGACAGGGACAGCCAAAGGCCTTTTTGTGCGCCATGGAGGCGAATGGCGCCCGCGGCATAGTCCGAGCACGTCGGCAGATGCCTGCATCGGGCTCCGAAAATATAGAACACTGGCGAGAGCGAGCGCTTGTAGAGCCACAGCGCACCGAGCGCGATTCGGGCGGGAACCGACGGGTTGCGCGCGAACTCAGGATCCTTGATTCCGTTATTCATTCAGATTCTTGCCGCCGTCTTCCATCTGCTGAGGCCGTCGCCAGTAATGGAATTGCGGTGTCCATTCCTCCTGGCCGATGCCGGCGAGAGCTAGCAGATGCCAGATTGGCGCATAAAGATCGCCAGGGCCAAAGCCTGTGCGGGCGCGGCGATAAATCCTGCCGGCGCGCAATTCATAAACGACAGCTCCCGGGCAATTGTCGTAGCCCATCATCTTGCACTGCTCGGCCATATAGGCGCCGCCGCTATGGCTCGCCATGCGGAAGCCCCAGCCGCGGTCCTGCGCTAAGCGACGCTGGACATCAGGCGGGTCCTTCGAAACAAGCAGAACTCCCATCGCATCTTCAAGATGCGGCAAGACGCCATTGAGCCCGTCCGCCCACAGTGTGCAATAGCGGCAGCCCTGCCCCATATTGTGAATGACAAGCATGCGCTCGCGCCCGGCGAAAAGACTGGACAGCATCGTCTGCCCCGCCAGCGTCTCGAGAACGTAATCGTCGATCGCGACGGGCGTTTCCGACTTGCGAATTAGGGCGAGCTTTTGCGCCTTCTCCATGATTTCGACCTCGAGCCTTTCGGCTTCCGACATTTTCGGTTCGGACATCTGACGCCTCCCTTGACGCGCGCATCATAAACCTCGACATCGGCGCAGCAAAACACGATCATGCGCGTATCGCGTTTCAAAGCGGAGAAGATGCTCAGATTGCTTGCAATTGCGCTTCCCGCGCTCGGCGCCTGCGCCGTGGAAAGGGATGATCCGCCGATGTGGGCGACGCTCGACGGAAATCCGCCGCTTGTCATAGCGCATCGCGGCGCATCCGGCTATCGCCCGGAGCATACGCTTGAAGCGTATACCCTTTCAGTGGACATGGGCGCGGACGTCGTCGAACCCGATCTCGTATTTTCTAAGGACGGCGTTCTCGTTGCGCGGCATGACCGCTATCTGTCGACAACGACGGATGTCGCCGATCATCTGGAGTTCGCGGACCGCAAACGCGCCAATGACGACTCCGCAGATGCGCCGCGCGATGACTGGTGGGTTGAAGATTTCACGCTTGCGGAACTCAGAACCCTGCGCACCCGTCAGCCATTTCCGGGCCGGTCCAAAGAGTTCGACGGTCTTTATTGCATTCCAACGTTTGAAGAAATGCTGGCGCTTGTCGCGCGCAAGGCAAAAGAGGCGGGACGTCCCGTCGGCGTATACCCTGAAACCAAGCACCCGGGATTTTATGCGGCCAAAGGCTATGACTTCGAAAAACCGCTTTTGAAAGCGCTGTCTGGGTTCAACGCCGGCCCGGTTTTCATCCAGTCCTTTGAGCCGGAGATCTTGAAACGTCTTAAGGGAAAGTCGAACGCGAAGCTCGTGCAGCTTGTCTATGAAGCCTCACCCGGCGCCGGGCCGAATATTCCGCTTGAAGAGATTGCTAAATACGCAGATGGCGTGGGCGCGGCGAAAGAGCTGGCGGCCTCAAAGGGCGGGGTAGGTTCAGATTACGCAAGGACGGCGCATTCTTTGGGTCTGTTCGTCCATGTTTGGACGATCCGTAACGATATACCTTTTGATCCGGTTGAAAGTCTCGGAGACCCGGCGCCAGGACAGTTGATCGGTCTCGTTGTTGAATTTCGCAATGACGCCGGAGAGACGATCAACCCTGAACTCGTCACAGATGAATTGCGCTATTTCTACGCGATTGGCGCGGACGGCGTGTTCGCAGATTTTCCGGATAGGGCTGTCGCCGTTCGCGGCGCCATGACCGCTGGACGCCGGAAATAGAAAACCGGTCGCAATCTCGCTCTGATTTTCCTATTCTCGGCGCGACGGGCTTTTGCGCATGCTGCGTATAAGTCCCTAGGGCGGGCCCTGATCGACCGAGTGGAGAGAAACATTGAAGAGAAATATCGCGGCCGCACTTGCCGGCGTCCTTTTAATCGGGCCCGCCATGGCGCAGGAGGGCACACCCTCGCCCGGCGGGATTGACCTCAAGAACGGTCCCGGAACTGAGGCCTCGTCGCCGCATCAGGACGACGCCGCCGTTCTCCTCGCCTTCGCGCGTAATCTGCGAGAGGAAAAAGGTTGCACGGATGCCGCGCCCGCATACCGCGTCATAGCTGGCATGGGCGAAGGTCAGGAGGCCGCACAGCATGAGCTCGGCGAATGCCTGATTGAGATGAAAGGCGCAAATGACATCGAGACCGCCCTTTTCCGGCAGGAGGGCGAGTTTTGGTTGACGCGCGCAGCCTTCGCCGGCAACGCCCGCGCACAGCGGAAGCTCGCCATGGCGATGGCCTCGCCCGCCAATCCCCTGCACAATCCGAAGGGGTCACTGATGTGGTCTCTCGTCTATTCAAAGAATCCGACAGCTGATCTCTACGGCTTCGGGCCATTGCCGGTAACGCTCGTTCCAGGTCTCAAATCTTCACTCACCGGGACCGACATTGCCGAAGCCGAAAAATTCGCTGCCGAATTCACGCCGATCATGCTGGCAAAATACGAAGGGCCAAAACGCGACCGCAGGAAAGGAGCCGTTGACCGACAGCGATTAGATGTAAGGCCGCAGGGCGGACGCCGACGAGGGCCGGGCGTTTCGAGCTGACAAAATAGGATGGCCGCCTCTTCCGAGGCGGCCATCCTGCACGATTCCTCTCCGAAGACTTCGCGCCTATTCGGCGGCCTTGAACTGCGCCGTTTCAGTCGATTCGCTCATGGCGGTCGTTGACGATTGACCACCTGAAAGCGTCGTCGCGACCAGGTCAAAATAGCCCGTGCCAACCTCACGCTGGTGACGCGTTGCTTCGTATCCGATCTTCTCGGCGGCGAACTCCGCTTGCTGGAGCTCGGAATAGGCGGCCATGCCGCGATCCTTGTAGCCGTGCGCGAGCGTGTACATTCCGAAATTGAGGGCGTGGAAGCCGGCAAGGGTGACGAATTGATATTTGTAGCCCATCGCGCCGATTTCGCGCTGGAACTTCGCGATCGTGTCCTTGTCGAGATTGGCTTCCCAATTGAACGAGGGCGAGCAGTTGTACGCCATCATTTTGCCTGGAAATTTCTTTTGCACCGCCTCGGCGAAGCGCTTTGCGTCTTTAAGGTCCGGATGCGATGTCTCCCACCATATAAGATCCGCGTATTGAGCATAAGCGAGGCCCCGCGCAATGCAGTGATCAACGCCCTTGCCATCTTTGAGGCGAAAGAAGCCTTCGGGCGTTCTGCCCTGATCGAAGTCGATGAATTCATGATCGCGTTCATCGACATCAGATGTGATGAGTTTCGCCGATTCAGCATCCGTTCGCGCGACAATGATCGACGGCACCCCGCACACGTCCGCAGCGAGCCGCGCGGCGTTCAGATTGCGTTCATGAGCCTTGGTCGGGATCAGCACTTTGCCGCCAAGGTGACCGCATTTCTTCTCAGAAGCGAGTTGATCCTCGAAGTGAACGCCGGCGGCGCCCGCTTCAATATAGGCCTTCATGATCTCAAAGCAGTTCAAGGGGCCGCCAAAACCCGCTTCCGCGTCAGCGACGATTGGCAGAAAATAGTCCCGCTTCACTTTACCTTCGGAATGCTCGATCTGGTCAGCGCGGCGAAGGGCGTTATTGATGCGGCGGGCGAGTTCTGGGCCGGCGTTGGCTGGATAAAGCGATTGGTCAGGATAAACTTGGCCCGCCGTATTGGCGTCGCCAGCGACCTGCCAGCCAGAGAGATAAATCGCCTTCAGTCCCGCTTTCGCCATCTGGATCGCCTGGTTGCCGGAAAGGGCGCCGAGCGCATTGACATAGGGCTCGGTGGTCAAAAGCTCCCAAAGCTTGTTGGCGCCGCGTTCGGCGAGCGTGTAGGCGATGTCGATCGACCCTCTAAGGCGTAGCGCCTCGGCAGCCGTGTAATTCCGCTTTACCCCGTCGAAGCGTCCTTTGGGCGCCGACGGAACAATGTCGCCAAAAGTCGTCATGTCTATTCTCCAAAACGCGGCCGGAAACGCGTGCCCCCAGTGTCGCCGCAGCCGGAGCGCTCACCCGGCTATCCGCACCAGACCATTTTTGCGGGCGCGAAGCGAGGAATGACGCGTCGCAATGTAATATATCGCACAAATAGAATTGTAATTTTGTGGTTTTTGTCTTTTTTTTGGGATAGCGTGCGTTATTGGGTAAATTATTTCTTGTTCGAAATGGTCAGGAAACAAAAGCTTTTTCTGGGGCCGCAGATCCGGCGATTGCGACGGGAGCAAGGTCATACCCAGGCTCAAATGGCGGCGGAACTCGAAATTTCACCGTCTTACGTAAATCTGATTGAACGCAACCAACGTCCAGTCTCAGCCGACCTACTTGTGAGGCTGGCGAGTGTTTACGGCCTCGATCTGACACGCTTCGACCGGTCGAATACCGACCAGTTGTTTGCAGATCTCGTTTCCGCCTTTGACGATCCGATTTTTCAGGAGGCAGGGGTCACGCGGGAAGATGCATTTGAATTGGCCGCCGGCAATCCGGTTCTCGGCGCTGCTGTGACCTCGCTATTCCGCGCCTATCGCGCCGCCGAACAGGAATTGACCGACACACGGGTCGCAGGAAACCGCGGCGCAGAGGATCCGGTCGAAGAGGCGCGGACATTCCTCCACGCGCACAAGAACCACTTCCCCGAGTTTGACGAAGCCGGCGAAAAAATCGCGAGGGAAAGAAAGTCAGGGGCGCTCTTCTACGATCTTGCTGAACGCTTTTGGCTGGATCACAGGCTCCGCGTTCGCATTTTGCCGGCGGAGATTATGGCCGGCGCCTGGCGGCGGCTCAATCGCCATTCGGGAGAGATCGCAATCTCCGAAGCGCTCGACCAAGCCAGTCGAACCTTTCACCTCTCCCTGCAGCTCGTTCTCGTAGAACAGGGCCAGCAGATCGATCGCATCGTCAACGGTTCGAAATTTTCAACAGACGCAGGGCGGCGCCTGGCGCGCGCCACGCTCGCTAACTACGCCGCCGCCGCGATCATGCTCCCGTATGGCGAATTCCTGTCCGCCGCGAAGGAACTCTCGTATGACATTGAGGCGCTGGGGCGCCGGTTCGGCGCCAGTTTCGAACAGGTCGCCCATCGACTGACGACATTGCGCCGAGCTGGCGCGGAAGGCGTTCCGTTTTTCTTCCTGCGAGTTGACGCCGCCGGGAATATCTCCAAGCGTTTCTCAGGCGACATTTTCCCGTTTGCGCACTATGGCGGATCCTGTCCCCTTTGGACCGTACACGAAGCGTTCCGGACGCCGAGGCGGATCATCACTCAGATCATCCAGCTTCCTGATCAAAGCCGGTATTTCACGGTTGCCCGTACGGTGATAAACGGAGCGGGTGGTTTCCACTCGCCGCATATCGAGCGTGCGGTTGTCGTCGGCTGCGCGATCGAGGACGCGTCAAAAATAATCTACGCAAAAGGAGTCGATCTGGACAATGCCGCAGCAACGCCGATTGGCGTCACTTGCCGCCTCTGCGAACGGCCTGATTGCGCCGCGCGCGCGCACCCGCCGCTGCGTCGACGCCTCATAATCGACGAGTATCGGCGGCTTGCGGCGCCCTTTTCTTTTGCGTTTGACTAAGGGCCGTTCCGCCGCTCAATAGGCAGCCATGACCGCCAAGCCGCCGATCTCTGCTTTTATCCGTACAAAAAACGAAGCGCGTATGATTGCAAACGTCGTGCGCGCGGCCTTGGCCGTCGTCGACGAAGTGGTCGTCGTCGATTCCGGTTCCGCCGATGAGACAGTCGATGTCGCCATGCGCGCCGGCGCGCGCGTGATCCTTCAAGATTGGCTCGGCAACGGCCGACAGAAGCGGTTTGCAGAAGAACAGTGCCGCAATGACTGGCTGCTTGATCTTGACGCCGATGAAATAGTCACGCCGGAGCTGGGCGTTGAGATTCGCGCGCTCTTCAAGAACGGAGAACCGGAAGCGAAAATCTACCGCACTCCCGTTGCGATTGCGCCGCCGCTCGGCGAGCCGTGGATTGGCTTCGGAGGCGTCATTCGCCACAAACTCTATGATCGCCGCTTCATCCGGGCTCCGGACCACACCGCCTGGGATCAGTTCGATATCCCGCAGGCTGCCCTGACCGGCGAATTGAAATCGCCAATTCTGCATTTCGCCTTCGCCGACGCCGAGCATCTCATTGCGAAAATCAATCGCAATTCGTCGATACGCGCCCGCGAGCTGCCTCCAAAGCCGAGGCCGATCCTTATTCTTCGAATATTTTTCGGTCTCCCCTTCTACGTCGCCAAGCGTTATTTGCTCGACGGACTCTTTCGCGGCGGGGTTTACGGATTCGCCTTCTCGATGATTTCAGGTTACGGGCGATGGTTGCGCGACGTCAAAATGTACGAGCGCGTCATGCGGGAGCGTGCGAAGTGAACGAACCGTTCGGCGCGTTGCGCCCTTCGCCTTTTCAGGATCGCCTTCGCGCGCTCGGCGAGCGGCTGCCGCGGAACTATCTCGGCAGAAAAGCGGCCTCGCTGCTCCTTGGACCGGCCGGAGGACGGGCGGCTCGCGCCTACGACGTTGCGGTTTTCGGCAGCGAAAAGGCGAGGCTCCATCCGTTCGACAACATCTGCGAAAAGCGCGTCTATTTGACGCCGCAAATGTGGGAATTTGAAGAACGCCAGATTCTCGGCGATCTCATATCAGGACATCGCGGCCGCAGCTTCGACTTCTTAGATGTAGGAGCAAACGCAGGACTCTATACGCTTTTCGCGTGCGCGCAGGCCAGAAAAGCCGGCGTATCTTTGAAGGCTGTATGCATCGAGGCAGACCCGGAGATGGCGAAGCGTCTCCAGTTCAATGTCTTCGCATCGTCGGCGGCGGAGATGGTTCGGATTTTTAATTGTGCGGCATCTGATCGAGAAGGCGATATTCGATTCACGGTCAATCAGTCTTCCCGCGGTCTCAGTCGAGTTGATCCGGATGGCGAAATGCTCGTCGCGGCGCGCCCCCTGTCTGATATCTGCGCTGAAGCGGGTCTTCAAAAAATCGATGCGATGAAAATTGACATTGAGGGGCACGAGTTCGCGGCGCTCGGCGCGTTCTTTCGCGACGCATCGGCCTCTTTGCGGCCGTCGCTGATCATTCTTGAAATCTCTCATCAGCCGGACGTGAACGCGACTCAATCCCTGCTCGCTGACGCGGGATATGGACGACGCTTTGCGACGCGCCGCAACGCCGTATTCGCCGACCTCCGTCAGATGCCGACGTAATAGTCCTTTACAAACATCTCTTCTTCTATGCCGGATTGCTTGTAGCCCCCCTCTTCCATTTTCGGGCGCTCGGGTAATTCAATTGTGCGGAACGCTTCTTCGTTGTATTCGTAAGGCGTGCTGTCAAGAATAGATCGAATGCAATTGAGGCGCGCCTTTTCCTTGTCGTTTCCGTCAATTACTTTCCATGGCGCATAGTTTGTATGTGTCATTTCGAACATCTTGTTTCGGTAATTTGAGAATTCAGTCCAGCGCCTGCGCGCTTCAAGATCGATCGGCGAAAGCTTCCATCGTTTTCGCGGATCGCGGGCCCGGTCCTGAAAT
>CALKYG010000419.1 GCA_938003575.1 uncultured Alphaproteobacteria bacterium | reverse complement strand
TCGGCCAGCAATTCTCGGTCACCCGCGAACGCATCCGCCAGATCGAGGCGAAAGCCTTGCGGAAGCTTAAGCATCCGTCGAGGAGCAGGAAGCTGCGGTCGTTCCTCGATAACTGACAAAAAAGGGCGGACGAGAGTCCGCCCCTTCTTTTTATTGGAGCCGCGCAGGCAGGATTACGCTGTCGGGCGAACGATTCATTTCCAAGATTTGCCCGAGAAGCGTCAGCACTGTTGCGGAGCGATCAACAACGTTTGGCGTATCGCAACCGGCTTCAAGCGGTGATGCCGGTCCGGCGAAGTACCATGCGCCGCGATAGTTGACGCGCGCAGCCCAGATCGGATCTTCACCGGCTGGTCCGCCGTTTGCCGCTGTCGGCGGATAGTCATGTGATTGCGTCGGAATCCACGAATCGCGGCGCGTCACCTGAAAAAGCGGAGCGGCGCTGCTTTCGCCTTTTTCTGGGCAGTCCGCAGCGGTCACAGCCCACGAAGGTCCGTATACGCTGTCGTCGTCAGGAATCGGCTTTCTGATCGCTTCGCCAAGATAGTAAATCGCCTGATCGAACGATCTTAATTCTATCAGCCATCGCCCCGTAGGGTCGAATTTGTCAGGCGCGTCTGAACTTACTCTCAGTTCATTGCGATATTCTTCTTTTACTTTCTTATTGTTTCTGAGCGTCGCCCACAGGTCTGTCTTGCCGATAGTCAGGATGACGAACTGCTTGAGATCATTTGGAGCATAGAGCGTCAGGCGTCCGTTTTGCGACAATTTGGTCGAATAACCAGCCGCCTTAGCTTTTTCTATGCCTTGTGTGATCTGCGCAAGTTCGGCCGGCGAAATTGCGGATGCGGTCGATGCCAAAACCGCAATTGGTTTTGCGTCTTTCTTTGGAAACGGAGCCTCTTCTGCGATGATCTTCAGATCGCCGGCATAGTCCTTTATGAATCTTGCAAGTGCGAGAAATTCAGTATCTCTTGCTTTTGAAATATCTTCGCCCGAATTTTCAAGCTCGAAACATTGCGTACATTCGCTCAGGGATTTCGGTTGTGTCGCGCCTTCGGGCGGTAATCGCACCGCGCGTGTGGCGAGCACTGCAAGCAGCACGTCTTTAGGCCAGCCGCCATCCCAATATTTTTGGAACATATCGTTGGTTACAGGATTGAGGGCGCCTTTGATGAATTGTTCGGAAACTAGCGGCGAGATGCCATAATTCGGCGTCGTAGTCGCCGATCCGGACGCGCCGACTTGGCCGACGCCCCATAATTTTGCGCCGCCCGTATCCGTCGCCGGATTTCCAAGCGGCACACCGCCGATCGAGGGCGTGACGGATAAGGACCGGCTCTGAGTCGTCGTAATGTCTTTGACAGTGGTGTAATGACGTGGAAGGCGATCGCGCGCGTAAAGGATGTTCAGGAGAATGTGCCCGTCGATCGCCTCTGAGTAGGCTTTACCAAATGCTTCAGCGTCGGCTGTGATCCGTTCCGTCATCGGCTTGCCGTAGAAAGGCGTTGCGACGCATCCCGAAGCGATGATTGCAAAAAGCGAAGTGGCCGCAGCGCGGCCGAGCGCTTCAATAGCCATCATGGTTCTCCCCCTGTGAGAATGAGTAAAACGTGATCGCTCGATGCAGTCGCTGTCAAGTTGCGGTGCAAAATTGCGCGGCGCGCGTGTGTGATGCAACTTATCGG
>CALKYG010000418.1 GCA_938003575.1 uncultured Alphaproteobacteria bacterium | reverse complement strand
GTAGTCGATTGCAAAGCCGGCTTCCCGGATGAGGGAGACCGGGTCCCGGTTCAGATTGCACCCGCCGGAGAGCCTTCCCCAGAGCGGGTTCAGCCGGTCCTGCCATCGGCGGACGCCAGGATCTGGGGCGGCGCCGTGCTCCAGGAACACAAGCCGGCCGCCGGGTTTCAGGACGCGCTTCATCCCCGACAGGGCGCGACCGACATCCGGGATCGTACAGAGCGTGTAGGTGACGAGAACGGTGTCGACGGAGCCGCTGTCGAGCGGGATTTCTTCCGCCTTCAGGTCGATCCAGTCGAGAGCGAACGGCAGGGCGCCGATTTTCTTGTGCGCCTTCCGGCGCATGGCGGCCGACGGCTCCAGCGCGAAAAGATGTGTGATCCGGCTCCCGTCGTAAAAGCGGGCGTTATGGCCGGAGCCGAACCCGACTTCGAGAACGACGCCTGAAGCTTCAGGCACAATCTGCGCGCGCTCCTTCGAGATCGCCGGCAGGGAGCAGGCGAAAGAGACAATGGCGGGTTCAACATGGTCTGAATAAAAGCCCACGGCGCGCCCTTCTGCATCATCATCAAGGTTCCATGTTGCAGACCCGGCGCGGCGCGCGCAAGTTCGACCGGATAACGATGGAGACGCCGATGCGCCGCCTCTTAGCCGCCGTGACCGTTCTTTCAGCATACGGTTGCGCGCAACCCGCTCCGCCGGGTGAGAACGGCCCGCCGGCTCTGCTCGAGGGTGAATGGCGGGTTGTGGATGTCGACCGCGCCGCCGTCATCGATGATGCGGAGGTGACAGTCAATTTCGCCGCTGGCGGTAAACTGTCGGGCCGCAGCGCCTGCAACAGATATGGCGGCGAATTCACCTATGCGGCGGGCGTGTTGACGGTCGGCGCGCTGTATTCGACGAAGATGGCGTGCGCCGCGCCCCTGATGGATCTTGAGGCGAGATTTCTCAACCGCCTAGAAGGAACGCTCGAGGTGAAGGCGGTGGAGGGCGACGTCCTATCTTTTGAAGACGATGAGGGCCGCATTCTCATTCGAAAAGCCCGGTAGGCGGAGGAGGTGCGAAATGTTCCGGTCATTGCTTTTCGTGCCGGGCGACCGGCCAGAGCGCTTCGAGAAGGCCGCCCAGTCGGGCGCCGACGCCGTCTGCATTGATCTCGAAGACGCCGTTTCGCCGTCGATGAAGGCGGTCGCCCGGAAGGAGGCGCTCGCTTATGTGAACGGCGCTGCGCCGACAGGCGTTGCGGTCGGCATACGAATCAATGCGCTGGACGCCGTTGACGGCTTGCGTGACGCGACGGCCATCGCCGACGCCGGCGTGCGCCCCGCGTTCATTCTGCTGCCGAAAGTGCGCTCCGGCGAAATTATCGGAATATTGCGCAGCGCGCTCGCGGGCGTCTCGCGCCTGTGGGCGCTGATGGAAACGCCCGAAGCGCTCGCCGGCGCGCCCGGCCTGTGCGCCAGCGTCGGCGAGGAGGGCGGAATCGTCTTTGGCGGCGCGGATCTTTCCGCCGCGCTTGGTTCCGACATGAGCTGGGAGTCGCTTTATTTCGCACGAGCCTCGCTCATCGCTGCGGCGGCGACTGCGGGCTGCCAGACCCTTGACGTGCCCTATCTTGATGTCCGCGACATCGACGGGCTCATCGCGGAAACGACGCGGGTGAAAGCCATGGGCTTCACGGGGCGGAGCTGCATCCATCCTGATCAAGTCGCGCCGATCAACCACATCTACACGCCGACCGCCGAGGACATAGAGAAGGCGCAGGCCATAATCGACGCTTACGAGCGAAACCAAGGGCGGGTGCTGCTTCACGAAGGCCGGCTCGTCGAAAAGCCTGTCCTCGCCGCAGCAAGACGGGTGCTGTCGCGCCGGCGACCGGGGTTTATTCAAGGCCGAGAATGATGCGGTCCGGAGGCTTATGGCCGTCCGAAAACATCTTGATGTTAATGATGACGCGCTCGCCCATTTCGATCCGGCTTTCGATTGTCGCCGACGCCATATGGGGAAGCAGGACGACATTCGGCGCCGCAAGCAGCCGTGCGTTCGGTTTCGGCTCGTTCTCAAAAACATCGAGGGCCGCGCCCGCCAGACTCCCGCCGACTATTGCATCTGCGAGCGCTTCCTCGTCGATGATCTCGCCGCGCGAGATATTCACGACATAGGCGTGCGGCTGCATCAGCGACAGGCGATGGCGCGAAAGCAGGTGGCGCGTCTGCGGAGTCGCCGGACAATTGATCGAAACGATGTCCATGCGCGGCAGCATGGCGTCGAGATCAGGCCAATAGGTCGCATCGAGTTCGTCTTCGATATGCGGATTGATCGGCTTGCGGTTGTGATAATGGATGGAGAGACCGAAAGCGCGCGCGCGGCGTGCGATCGCCTCGCCGACGCGGCCGAGTCCGATGATGCCGAGTTTCTTGCCGCGGACCCGCCGGCCGAGCATCCATGTCGGCGACCAGCCGTTGAACGCGCCGTCCTCTAGCGCCTTGACGCCTTCGACGAGCCGGCGCGGCACAGCAACGATAAGCGCCATCGCCATGTCGGCGGCATCCTCCGCGAGAACCGACGGCGTGTTGGTGACGGTGACGCCGCGCGCGTTCGCGGCGGCGACGTCAATGTGATCGATTCCGGCGCCGAAATTCGCGACGAGTTTCAGGCGGTCGCCCGCCGCCGCGAAAAACGACGCGTCCAAGTCGTCTCCGAGCGTCGGGGCGAGAACGTCGACATCGCGGGCGAGATCGAGGAGCCTCGCGCGCGACAATGGCGCATTCGCCGGATTGAGAACGGTGTCGAACAGCGCCGACAGGCGCGCCTCGACCGCGTCGGGCAGTTTTCGCGTCACGCCAACCTTGAGACGAGTATGCGGCATAGTCCCTTTTTCTTTGCCGGCAGCGGCTGGTTAACCGGACTTTAACAGGGTGTCGACCTTATTGAGGTCCTCTTCATTCTCGAGGCGCGCCTTTCCGCGTCGGCCTCCGCAAAAGTCCGCATCCATGATCCGCCGCGTCGCCCTGTTCACCCTGCCGATCCTGTATTTGACCGCGATGGGGCAGGCCGCGCAAGCGCGGGAAGGCGTCAGGCTCGATACGCCCTCGGGCTACCCGGTCCCGCGATTTGTCAGCCTGAAAGACGATGAAACGAACTGCCGCATCGGCCCGAGTTTCAATCATCCAGTCAGATTCGTTTTCAAGCGTGCGGGGGCCCCCGTTCTGGTCGTGGCGGAATCCGTCGATCACTGGCGCAAACTGAAGGATCCGGAAGGTGACGAGTGCTGGGTTCACCAGACGACCCTGAAAGCGCAGACGCACGTTCTGGCTCTTGGACCGGTCGATCTTCTCAATCGTCCCGACAGCAGCGCCAGAACGGCGGCGCGACTTGGTGAAGGCGTCCTTGCCCGCCTGAAGAAACGTCACGGCGAATGGATTTACGTTTCGGCCGGCGACGCCAGGGGCTGGGTCCAGGCGCGCGCCATGTGGGGCGGCGATCCGCCTGCGCGCGCCGCCCCGGCCAATTGATTGGCGCAATTGACCGGACCGATCGCGCCGACTACCTACGACCTGACCGGCATTAGCCGCCAGAAGGTTGCATGACAGAAAAGAACAGCTATACGCGCGAAGAATTGCTGCAGTGCGGCATGCATGGTTTCGCGGGGCCCGGCACAGCCCAGCTTCCGGTTCCGCCGATGCTGATGTTTGATCGCGTCACGAATATCAGCCGCACGGGCGGCGCGCACGGGAAGGGCGAAATCGTCGCCGAACTCGATATCGATCCCGGGCTTTGGTTTTTTCAGTGTCATTTTCCCGGCGATCCGGTGATGCCGGGCTGTCTCGGACTTGACGCTCTCTGGCAGATGGTTGGCTTTTATCTGACTTGGTCCGGCCTGCCTGGAAAAGGGCGCGCGCTCGGCTGCGGCGAGGTCAAGTTCAC
>CALKYG010000417.1 GCA_938003575.1 uncultured Alphaproteobacteria bacterium | reverse complement strand
ACGCGGCGCGTGGGTGGTGGAGTGGGATGATGAAAGAGGAGAATTGCGGGAGGCGGCGCTTCCTCGCCGTCTTGATCCCGAGATGGACAACCGACCGCCTGCGGCGGCGGCCGTCGCTTGACGGCGTCGCCGCGCCGCTTGTCGTCTCTGAGAGGGTGCAAAACGCGCTGCGCATCCTTGCGCTCGATGCGGGCGCGGAGGCGATGGGGCTTTTTCAAGGGCAAGCGCTGACCGATGCGCGCGCCATGTGTCCGGGCCTTGTAGCCGTCGAGGCGCGCCCCCAGGAAGATGCGCGCGATTTCGAAAGGCTTTGCGAACGCTTCATGCGCTATTCGCCGCGGGTTGCGCTTTATCGCATCGGCGCGGCGTTTATCGACATTACGGGCTGTGAAAAGGTTTTTGGCGGCGAAGGTGAGATCATCGCCGATATCAAGGGCCGTCTCACCCATGCGGGTTTTGCTGCAAGTCTGGCCGTCGCGCCGACGCCCGGCGCCGCCTATGCGCTTGCGAGCTGCGGCTGGGAGGGGACGATTTCTCCGGCGGAAATAAAGCCCGCGCTTGCGCCGCTGCCGATTGAAGCGCTCAGAATAGGCGGCGCCGCTTTGGAAAATTTGAAGCGGCTCGGGCTGAAGCGCATCGGCCAGATTTACGACATGCCGCGTGCGCCGTTGACGGCGCGGTTTTCAAGAGAGTTGCTATTGCGCCTCGGGCAGGCGCTCGGATGCGAAGCTGAAACGCTGACCTTTGTGCGTCCTGCGCCGCATTACTACGCCGACATGCGTTTCGCCGAACCGGTTGCAACGCTTGACGCCGTCGCCGGGTGCGTGAAGGCGCTTTCGGATGAGATTGGCGAAAATCTTTCAAAAGCAGGGAAGGGCGCGCGGCGTTTTGAACTTTCGCTCTTTCGCGTCGACAACGACGTCAGCCGCGTTTGCGTCCGGACATCAGGCGCGGCGAAATCCCCCGCCCACATTGCGCGGCTGTTCGCCAACCGGCTTGATGATCTTAAAAGCGACATCGACGCCGGTTTCGGGTTTGAACTTTTGCGTCTTGAGGCATTCGAGACACAGAGCGTTCATGCGGTTCAACATGCGGCCTTTGACCGCGCCATTGCGGACGCCGCCGTATCGGAACTGAAAGACCGGCTGAGCAACCGGCTTGGCGCGCGCCGCGTTTGCCGTCTTGAGGTGCGCGATTCGCATCTTCCCGAATGCGCCGACGCGCTGATCCCGGCGACTGCGCCGGAAGCGGCGGCGGCCGCCGCCGACCCAAGTCTTCGTCGCCCGGTCAGAATCCTGCCGCATCCAGAGGAAATCGAAGCGCTGGCGCAGGCGCCGGATGATCCGCCGGTGCGGTTCCGGTGGCGGCGCGTCTCGTACCGCATCATCAAGGCGAACGGGCCTGAGCGCATCGCCGATGAATGGCGCCGCCGCGAAACGACGAAACTGACGCGCGACTATTATCGCGTCGAGGATGAAGAGGGCCGGCGCTACTGGATTTATCGCGAAGGGCTTTATGAGCGTGAGACCGACGCCCCCAAATGGTTTCTTCACGGGTTTTTTGCATGACCCGCTACGCCGAACTTTGCGCGTTCAGCAATTTCAGTTTCCTGCATGGGGCGTCACATCCCGACGAGCTTGCCGTTCAGGCGGCGGCGCTCGGGATCGAGGCGCTCGCCGTGACGGATGTGAACACTCTCGCCGGCGTTGTCCGTGCGCACGTCGCCGCAAAAAAATCAGCGCTTCGCTTCATCGTCGGCGCGCGATTGCGATTTGCCGATGAAACGCCGGACATGCTCTGCTATCCGACGGATCGCGCCGCCTATGGGCGGCTCTGCAAGCTGCTGACGCGCGGCAAGCGGCGCGCGCGCAAGGGCGATTGCGCGCTGTTTAGCCGCGATGCGCTCGAACTCGGAGAGGGACAGCTGTTCGCCTTGATCGAAGCTGACCCGCAGCGCGAGATTATCGAGGATACGCTCTGCGATTTTCACGCCGCCTTTCGAGGAAATGTCTGGCTCGCCGCGGCGCGCCGGTTTAGCGGCGATGATCGGCGTCAACTCAACATATTTGCAGGAAAAGCGTCGCGCGCCGGCGTTCCGATGCTGGCGGTCAGCGATGCGCTCTATCACGCGCCCGGCCGCCGTCAGCTTCAGGATGTCCTTCACTGCATCCGGACGCATTGCACGATCGACGAGGCGGGCCGCAGCCTCGCGGCGAACGCCGAACGTCATCTCAAACCGCCTCAGGAGATGGCGCGGCTCTTCGTCGATCATCCGGACGCCATCCGCCAGACGATCGCGCTTGCCGAACGCGCCGTCTTCTCTCTCGATGAATTGCGCTATGAATATCCGGATGAGGCGTCGGGCGTCAGCGCAACGCCGCAAGAGGAGCTGGAGCGTCTTTCCTGGCTTGGCGCCGACATGCGGTATCCGGGCGGCGTTCCGGGAAAAGTCAGGGATGCGGTCATTCATGAGCTTTCGCTCATTCGCCAGCTTTCGTTCGCGCCTTATTTCCTGACGGTTTACGATATTATCCGCTACGCGCGCTCGCGCGGCATTCTTTGCCAGGGGCGGGGGTCGGCGGCCAACTCCGCCGTCTGCTACTGCCTTGGCGTCACTTCGGTCGATCCCGCAAAAGTCGATCTCCTCTTTGAGCGTTTCGTCTCCGTCGAGCGCGATGAGCCGCCCGACATCGATATCGACTTCGAACATGAGCGGCGCGAAGAAGTGATCCAGTATATTTACGAGAAATACGGCCGCGAGCGCGCCGGCATCGCCGCGACTGTCATCACTTACAGGACGCGCAGCGCCATCCGGGAAGTCGGCAAGGCGCTCGGCCTCAGCGAGGATGCGACAAGCGGCATGGCGCGGGGAGCATGGGGACGCTCTTCGTCGGGGGTGACGGCAGAGCATGCGATGGAAATCGGTCTTGACGCCGAGAATGCCCGGGTCCTGAAAGCGCTTGAGCTCTCAAAGGAGCTGATAGGGTTTCCACGCCATCTCTCCCAGCATACGGGCGGATTCGTGATGACGCGCGGCGCGCTCGAGGAAGTCATCCCGATCGGCAACGCCGCGATGGCGGACCGCACCTTCGTCGAATGGGACAAGGACGATCTCGACGCGCTCGGCATGATCAAAGTCGATATTCTGGGCCTCGGCATGCTCACCTGCATTGCAAAGGCCTTTGCGCTCTTGAAAAAGCATTACGGCGTCGATCATGACCTCGCGTCGATACCCGCCGAAGAAGCGCCCGTCTACGACATGATCTGCCGCGCCGACACGCTTGGCGTTTTCCAGATCGAAAGCCGCGCGCAGATGTCGATGCTGCCGCGACTGAAACCGCGGAATTTCTACGATCTTGTCATTGAGGTTGCGATCGTGCGTCCGGGCCCTATCCAGGGTGATATGGTGCATCCCTATCTTCGCCGCCGCTCCAGCGAGGAGAAAGTCATCTATCCGAGCAAGGAGCTTGAAGCCGTGCTCGGCAAGACGCTCGGCGTTCCCCTTTTTCAGGAGCAGGCGATGAAGATCGCCATCGTCGCCGCCGGATTCACACCGTCCGAAGCTGACGGATTGCGCCGCGCCATGGCGACGTTCCGGCGAACGGGTGCGATCCATCAGTATCGTGACAAGATGGTGAACGGCATGATCGAGCGCGGCTACGAGAGAGAATTCGCCGAACGGTGCTTCAGGCAGATCGAAGGTTTCGGCGAGTATGGTTTTCCAGAAAGCCATGCTGCAAGTTTCGCGCTTCTCGTCTATGTTTCCTGCTGGCTAAAATGTCATTATCCGGACGTTTTTTGCGCCGCACTCGTGAACAGCCAGCCGATGGGATTTTATGCGCCGGCGCAGATTGTGCGCGACGCGCGCGAGCACGGGGTTCCCGTGCTGCCGGTCGACATCAATCATTCAAGCTGGGACCTGACGCTTGAAAAAGGGCCGACGCAAGGCGCGATCTGCGGGCGTCACGCCGGCATGAAAAAGGACATCCGGTCGACGCATGCCGTCAGATTGGGATTCCGGCAGATCAAAGGATTCTCCGAAGATGACGCGCGCCGCATCGAAAGCGTGCGAGGGAACGGGTTCGACTCCGTGCGCGATCTGCGATTGCGCGCAAGGCTCGGCTTCAGAGCGCTCAAGCTCCTTGCCAATGCGGATGCTTTCGGCTCGCTCGGCCTCACGCGCCGGGACTCCTCATGGGCGGTCGAAGGCCTCGACCGGATGAAAGGCGACGAAGAGCCGGATCTTTTCACGCGACATGCCGGCATTCAGAGAGAGGAAGAGGTCGCCTTGCCCGCCATGCCGCCGGGCGAAGAGGTCGCTTACGACTACAAAACCCTGAAACTGTCGCTGAAGCGGCATCCGGTCGCATTTCTGAGGCGAGAGCTTGATCGAGACGGCTATGCGCCGAACGGGATGCTGGGAGATATGAGCGACGGCGCTCGCGTGCGCGTCGCCGGCCTTGTGCTGGTCCGCCAGCGCCCCGGAACGGCGAAGGGCGTCATTTTCGCAACGCTTGAAGATGAAACTTCGATCGCCAACATCATCATTTGGCCCAAGGTCTTTGAGCGGTTCAGGCGCGAGCTGCTTGGATCGCGGCTGCTTGGCGTCGAAGGAAAGCTGCAGCGCGAAGGCGAAGTGATCCACATTGTCGCCTGGCGTCTCGCCAATCTGACCCCAAAGCTCGCGCTTCTCAGCGAATATCATGACGAAATGGATGACGGCCTGTTTCGCACGGACGAACTCAAGCGGCCGGTCGACGAAGATTTGCGGGCGCGGGGGACGGCAAGACGGGGCGATGCCGAACGGCGCATGAACGCAATCCTTCCCGGCGGACGGAATTTCCACTGACTGACCGGCGCCATCTGCATCTCCCTGTGGCGGCTTTCCCTTCCAGCGGATAAAGGTGACGGGCGAGAAGGCGGAGCTCCACCGAATGCCGGTTTTCCAGTCAGAAATAGACCCAAGGTCGGAAGCCTTCGCGGCGAATCGCGCCGCGCATCTGAAGCTGATCGAAGAATTCCGAAGCCTTGAACGCAAGATCGTCGAGACTTCGGCGCGCGCCAAAGCGAAATTCGAAAAGCGCGGACAATTGCTGCCGCGCGATCGCCTCGCGCTCGTCCTCGACATAGGCGCGCCGTTTCTCGAGCTGTCGACGCTGTGCGGATACAAAATGCATGACGACGACGGCGATCATAACATCTCGGGCGGCGGCGGCATTTGCGGCATCGGCTTCATCTCCGGCGTAAGATGCATGATCTCAGCCTCCGATTCCGGCATCAAGGGCGGCGCGGCGACGCCGATGGGAGTCCACAAGGCGCTGCGCGCTCAGGAGGTGGCGCTGAAGCAGAAGCTTCCTTTCGTGCAGCTCATCGAAAGCGCCGGGGCCAATCTGTTCCGGCAGTCGGAAATGTTCATCCAGGGCGGCCAGACCTTCGCAAATCTTGCACGCTTATCCGCGGCCGGCTGCCCGGTCATTTCCGTCGTGCATGGATCGTCAACGGCCGGCGGCGCCTATCAGACCGGCCTTTCCGACTATGTCGTCGTCGTCCGCGGCCGTTCCAAAATATTCCTCGCAGGGCCGCCATTGTTGAAAGCGGCGACGGGTGAGATCGCGACGGATGAAGATCTTGGCGGCGCCGAGATGCATTATCATGTGTCCGGCACGGCCGAATATTTGGCCGAAAGCGATGCCGACGGACTTCGCATTGCGCGCGAGATTGCGGCAAAGCTCCATTGGAATAGGGACGCCGCGCCGCATGCGCGATCCTTTCGCGAACCGCTTTATGATCCTGAGGAAATCCTCGGGGTCACGCCCGCCGATTACAGAACGCCATACGACGTTCGCGAAAACATCGCGCGCATCGTCGACGGGTCCGACATGCTTGGATTCAAAGACGGCTATGGCGCGGCCACCGTTTGCATTCACGCGGAAATCGCCGGCCATGCGGTCGGCATCATCTCCAATAACGGCCCAATCGACGCCGACGGCGCTGCGAAGGCGGCGCAGTTCATCCAGCTTCAATGCCAAGCGGGAACGCCGGTCGTTTTCATGCAGAATACGACGGGCTATCTCGTCGGCACGGACGCCGAACAGCGCGGCATCATCAAACATGGGTCGAAAATGATCCAGGCGGTCACCAATATGACCGTGCCGAAAATCACCCTTCATATCGGCGCCTCCTTCGGCGCCGGCAATTACGGCATGTGCGGGCGCGCCTTCGACCCCTCATTCATCTTCGCCTGGCCGAACAATCGCGTCGCGGTCATGGGCGGGGAGCAGGCGGCGAAGACAATGCGCATTGTCGGCGAGGAGGGCGCGCGGGCGAGAGGCGAGGAACCCAACGCCGCCTATTTCGACGCGATGGCGAAAACGATTATCGACAAATACGACGAGGAAAGCCGTGCGCTGTTCGCCACTGCGCGCCTGTGGGACGACGGGCTTATCGATCCGCGCGATACGCGCAGGGTTCTTGCGTTCTGCCTCGACACCGTGGCGGAGGCGCAAGCGCGCAATCTGCGCCCGAACATTTTCGGCGTGGCGAGGATGTGACGATGGATTTCACGCAGTTGACCGATATTGACGTTGAACGCCGGCAGTCGTCGCTTGTCGCGACGCTCAATCGCCCGCAGGTCAAGAACGCTCTTAACAGCGCAATCATCGAGAGTCTGTTCGCTCTGTGCGACTGGCTGCGGGACCGGCCTGATATTCGGGCGTTCATTCTGCGCGGCGCCGGGGGAACGTTTTGCGCCGGCGGGGACATCAAGGAGTTCGCGGCGCAATTGGTGGCGGAAGCGCCCGCTCCTGGCGAGGCTGATCCCGTGGAAAATGCGAATCGCCGTTTTGGCGACCTTCTGCTGACGATCGATGCGCTGCCGCAGGTCGTCGTCAGCGTGATCGAGGGCGCTGCTTTTGGCGGCGCGATGGGGTTCGTCGCGGTTTCCGACGTAGCGATCGCCGCGGACAATGCGAAGTTCTCGCTCTCGGAAACGACGCTCGGCCTGCCGCCGGCGCAGATCGGTCCTTTTGTGGTGCGCAAGATCGGGCTTTTCAACGCGCGGCGTCTTGCGCTCACCGGCGCGCGGTTCGGCGCAGAAGAGGGCGCGCGCGTCGGCCTCATTGACCGCATCGTTCCTGCCGGCAAAGCCGAAGCGGGGCTCACCGCTGCTTTGAACGACATTGGCCGGTGCGAACCGCATGCGATCGCCGCGACCAAACGGATATTCAACAGGGCGGCGCGCCAGATCGATCCTGCCGAACTGGACGCGGCTGCAAAGGAATTCGCCCGCTGCCTGAGAGGCGCCGGGCGCGCCGGCGCGGCCGCTTTCGCGCAAAAACTCAATCCTGCGTGGGTCGAAACCTATCCGGAGCGAACAGTGGCATGAAGAGAATTAGAAAGCTCCTTGTCGCCAATCGCGGCGAAATCGCCGTCCGCATCATGCGGACCGCAAAGGCGCGGGGAATTGCGACCGTCGCGGTCTATTCCGAGGCCGATGCGAACTCGCTTCATGTTCGTTTCGCTGATGAAGCGGTTCGCATTGGACCGGCGGAAGCGTCGCAGAGCTATCTGAGGATCGACGCGATCATCGACGCTGCAAAGCGCACAGGCGCAAACGCCGTCCATCCGGGCTACGGGTTTCTTTCGGAGCGTGCGGCGTTTGCAGACGCGTGCGAGACGAACGGACTCATCTTCGTCGGGCCGCCGGCGTCGGCGATCGAGGCGATGGGCGACAAGGCGCAATCGAAGCGCCGCATGATCGCGGCGGGCGTTCCCTGCATTCCGGGCTATCAAGGCGA
>CALKYG010000416.1 GCA_938003575.1 uncultured Alphaproteobacteria bacterium | reverse complement strand
TCCATGAATACTCGGTCAGCGAGCTTGCCGGCGCCGTCAAGCGCGCGATTGAGGACGGGTTCGGCTTCGTTCGCGTCAGAGGCGAACTCGGGCGCGTGACGCGCGCCGCGTCCGGACATCTATACCTCGATCTCAAGGACGAGAACGCGACGATTTCGGGGGTCGTCTGGAAAGGAAACGCGCAAAGGCTGAAAATCGCTCCCGAACAGGGAATGGAGGTTGTGGCGACCGGCAGGCTCACAACTTTCCCCGGCCAGTCCAAATACCAGATTGTCATCGACTCGCTGGAGCCGGCGGGCGCAGGCGCGCTGATGGCGCTCCTTGAGGAAAGGAAGAAAAAGCTCGCAGCGGAAGGATTGTTCGACGCCGCCCGCAAGCGCGCGATCCCCTATCTGCCGGAGGTGATCGGCGTCGTCACCTCGCCCGCCGGCGCCGTCATTCGCGACATTCTCCATCGCCTGCGCGAGCGGTTCCCTCGCCGGGTCATCGTCTGGCCGACGCTGGTTCAGGGCAAGGGCGCGGAAGTGCAGATCGCGGCTGCGATCGAAGGTTTCAACGCGCTGTCCGTCGACGGGGATATTCCGCGCCCTGATGTTCTGATCGTTGCCCGCGGCGGCGGCAGCCTTGAGGATCTGTGGTGCTTCAATGAAGAAATCGTCGTGCGCGCCGCTGCGGCGAGCGCGATCCCGCTCATTTCAGCGGTCGGCCACGAAACCGACACCACGCTGATTGACTACGCCGCGGATCTGCGCGCGCCGACGCCGACCGCGGCGGCGGAAAAAGCGGTGCCGATGCGGTCGGACCTGTTGGCTGAAGTTCTCAACAAGCATCGCCGGATGATCACGGCGGAAACGCGCCGTCTTGATGAGCGCCGGTTGCGATTGGCTTCGGCCGGCCGGGGTCTCGGACGGCCCGAAGACCTCACTGGCGCGCGCGGCCAGAGGCTCGACTATCTTGCGAGCCGGCTCGGGTCCGCCTTGCGCGCTAGAAGCGATTCCGCGGCGCGGCGCTTTGCGCAGACCGGCGCCGGGTTCGGCGCGCGCACGCTCAGTCTCGGCTTCGGGCGCCGCATTTTGAAACTGCAGCTTTTCGGCGAACGCCTCAGCCCGGAACAGGTGTCGCGACGGATCGACGAGGGCGCGCGCGCGCTTGCTCGGGACGGCGGCCGGCTCAACGAGGCCGCGAGGAAACTGCTCGTTCGCCCGGCTGACCGGCTCGCCGCTCTGTCGAGTCTTCTGCATTCGCTTTCCTATCACGGCGTCCTTGAACGCGGATTTGCGCTGGTGCGTAACGCGGACGGCCGGATCGCTCGCCGCGCCGCGGATCTGCCGCCATCCGGGCCCGTCGCGCTCGTTTTTGCAGACGGCGAGCGCCGTGCGCACCTTGGACCCGAGCCGAAAAAGGCTTCGGCGATGAAGCCGGCGCAGGGCGGGTTGTTCGACTAGTCGACGGCAGGCGCGCCGCCTTTGACCCTGCGGCCGCCTCTGCGTTAGAACCCTCGCCATGAACCCGTTTGACTCAGGCTCTTCAGGACGCGACGACGAGGCGATCGTCGATTATCTCGACGCTGAATTCGCCGTTGTGAAACCCGGCCGGTTCGTGCGTTGCGCCGTCACCGGCGCAAAGATACCGCTCGAGGCGCTCAGATACTGGAACGTCGACAAGCAGGAAGCCTACGCCGACGCCGAGGCGGCGATGACGGGGTTCGGTTTGAAATCGGGGAATTGACGCGATGACGAGAATGCTCCTGGCCGCGAGCCTTGCCGGTCTTTGCGGCTGCGCCGCCGCGCCGTCGGCGATCGCACGACCGGAAGAGCCCGTCGCAGTCGATATTGAACCGGAAGTCGCGGCGATCGCGGCTCCGGCGCCCGATGACTCCGACCGCGGGCCGCAGGGTCTCGCCCTCAAGGCCGCCTATGATGCGGCGATGGCGGGGGCCGAACTTCGGCAACAGGTTTTCGACGACCCGGGAACCAGCATGTCGCTCAAGGGAGATCTGGTTCAGGGCGGTCTCGTCTTCGGCGAAACCCTGCCGGGCGCGAAGGTGACGCTTGACGGCGAACCCGTGATGGTCAGCGAAGACGGACGGTTCGTTCTCGGCTTTGGCCGCGATCACGGTCAAAGCGCGCTTCTCGTCATCAGGCATGTTGACGGCTCCGTGGTTCGCCGCGCGCTGGCTATCGCCGACCGGGACTTTCCGGTTGATCGGATCGACGGGCTGGACCAGTCGAAGGTTTCGGGATTCACCGAAGAGCAACTCAAAAAGATCGCCGCCGACAAGGAGAAGAAGTCCCTTGCGCGCCAGGCGACGGACGCGCGTCCCTTTTGGGCGGCCGGATTCACATGGCCGGTGACGGGCCGGATCAGCGGGGTCTTCGGCTCCCAGCGGATCCTGAACGGCGAACCGAAGACGCCCCATTCAGGGGTCGATGTCGCCGCCGCCGCCGGAACGCCCGTGAAAGCCCCGGCCGCAGGAATTGTCCGCCTCGCGGAGGGCGACATGTATTTTGAAGGCGGGCTCGTTTTTATCGACCATGGGCAATGGCTTGAGAGCGCCTTCCTCCATCTTTCCAGAATCGACGTGAAGCCGGGCGATCGGGTCGAGGCGGGCCAGGTGATCGGCGCCGTCGGGGCGACCGGGCGGGCGACCGGCCCCCATATGCACTGGAGCCTCAAATGGATGGGGACTTTGGTTGACCCGCAATTGGCCGCTGGCGCGATGCCGGGTGCCGACGCCGCGATTCCGGCTGGCGACTGACACTTTCGCGATTGACAATCATTCTTAATTAGACCATGAACTGGGGACGAGCAGGCCTCCCCGGCCCACAGGGTGATACATGTACGTCTGCATCTGCAACGCACTGAAAGACCGGCAGCTCGAAGCGGCCGCCAGCGACGCCAGAAGCGTCGGCGAGGTCTTTCGCCGCTGCGAGGCGCGTCCGCAATGCGGCAAGTGCCTGCCGGACGTCGCGCAGATGATCGAGGCGGCGCGCGTCCAGTCTCCGGCGCGGTTAATGGCCGCCGAGTAGCTGGGCCTCGAAGAAATCGCCGCAACTGACAATTGCTTGCGCCCTTTGCGCTTGCTGCGCCGGTCGAGCGTCCTATGGTGTCGGGCGGCGTGGCATTGAGGAGAAAGGCGCGTGAAAGGCGATCCGAAAGTCATCGACTATCTCAACAAGGCGTTGAAGCTGGAGTTGACCACGGTCAATCAGTATTTCCTTCACGCGCGCATCTTCAGGAACTGGGGCCTGCACCGCCTCGCCAAGGTCGAATACGACGAATCAATCGACGAGATGAAGCATGCCGACGAGCTGATCGAACGCATTCTCTTCCTTGAGGGCCTTCCGAACGTCCAGGACCTCGACAAGGTTTATATCGGCGAGACGGTGAAGGAGTGTCTTGAATGCGATCTCAAGGCGGAACACCGCGCGCACCCGCTCTACAAGGAGGCGATCGCCTATTTCGAGAGTGTGAAAGACTTTGTCAGCCGCGAAATCCTGGTGCGCATTCTTGAGTCGGAAGAAGAGCACATCGACCACCTCGAGACGCAACTCGATCTGATCGGCAAGCTCGGAGAACAGCTGTACATGCAGGCGCAACTGAAGAAGGGCGACGATTGATGCGCGCCCTTGTCATTTCGCTTCTCGCCGCCTTTCTGTCGGCTTGCGTTCAGAAAGACGCGCCCCCGGCCCCTCAGGCGCCGGCGGCGGATGCAAGCGCGTCCGGTCCTGCGCAAGAGTCGCCTGTCGGCGCGCCCGCCGGTGAAACAGGCGGGATGTGCGGCGGCATCGCCGGGTTTCAGTGCCTGAATTCGGCCGATTACTGCGCATTCAAGGAAGGCGAATGCGCGTCGATCGCCGATGCGGCCGGAACGTGCGCGCCGAAACCCGAAATGTGCACGATGGACTATAATCCCGTCTGCGGCTGCGACGGCAAGACCTACGGCAACGCCTGCGCGGCGGCGGCGGCCGGCGTCAGCGTCGCGTCGCGCGGCGAGTGCGCCGACGAGGGGCGGGACGCCGAGTAGTCATCGATAAGCGTCTTTCGGCCATCGCCGGTGCAGCCAGAGCCACTGGCCCGGGCGCGCGCGAATGAACTTTTCGAGTTCAAGATTGATCAGATCGGTGAGCGACTGGGTGTCGGCGCCGCTGTCGCCGGACGGCGCAAACGGCACGGCGTCGTGAAAGACGACGCGAAAGCGTGCGCCCTGGAGACGTTCAATTTCAATCGGAATCACCGGCGCGCCGTATTTGAGCGCAAGCCGCGCGGCGGCGGGCGCGGTCATCGCCGGCCTGCCGAAGAACGGCGAGGCGATCCCGCCGGTGTTGAGCTTTTGATCGACGAGCATGGCGAGCGACGCGCCGGATTTCAGCGCATCAATCATTTCGCGGCCGCCGCGCTTTCCCTTGGGTATCTGCCGGCGCGACATGACGCGCGCCCGCTCGCGAATGATCAAGCCGTCAATCAGCGGATTGTTGGCGGCGCGGTAGATGACGCCATAGTCCAGCCCGACGGCGCGCATCACAATGGACATGACCTCCCAATTGCCGAAATGGCCGGAAACGAATATCGCCGGCCGGCCGCCGGCGACGATCGCCTCGATCTTCTCCCGCCCGTCAACCTTGACGCGCGACGGCGACGCATCCGGATCAAATCTCGGCAGATGCGCGAATTCCGCTGTCGTCCGGCCGAGATTTTCCCAGACGTCGCGCAGGATCGCATTCGCCTCTTCATCGGCGAGGTCGGGGAAGGCGATTTTCAGATTGACGCGGCCGCGATGCTGGATCGGCGCAATCAGCGGTCCTGCAATCCTCATGAATCGGCCTGCGATCCAGGACGCCGCGTCGACGCCGATGATGCGGAAAAACGCGCCGAGCGCCAACGCCAGAGCGAATTCCGCGCGATGCGCCAGCGTCACCGGGCGGTTGGAGCGCGGCTCAGGCAGGACGATTTGGTCTTCCGCCTCCGCGCTCATTTCGAAAGACCCGCTTTCCTGAGTGTGAAGGCGGCGAGCGCCGCCGGGTCATCCGCCGACATTCTAAGACGCGCGACCGCGACGCCTTCGCGATGCTCGGCGCCAAGACGAACGAAGTCCTTTTCCGTCGTGATGAGCGGGGCGCTCTCACGGATCGCCGTCCGTCGCAGTGTTCGTATCTCCGCATCCGAATAGAGGTGATGATCGGCGAACGCGGTTCGCGCGGCAATGGCGAACCCACGGCGTTCAAGGTCGTGAAAGAAGCGTCCGGGCGTTCCGATTCCGCAGAAAGCGACGACCTTTTGGGGCGGGACTGACGTTTCAATTTCAGTCGAGGCCCGAAATACGGGAAGCGAACCGGTCTCGATTGCGCTCCCGCCTTCGCCGACAATGACGACCGCATCCGCCCGCGAAAATGCGCGCTTCAGCGGCTCGCGCAACGGTCCCGACGGAAAGACGCGGCCGTTGCCGACGGGGTCGTCGGCGCGGGCTATCAGAAATGAAACAGACTTGCGAACCGTCGGATTCTGAAAGCCGTCATCCATGATGACGACGTCCGCTCCTTCAGCGGCGGCGCGGACTCCCGCCAGCCGGCTGCGTGCGATCCATGTGGGCGCCGCCGCCGCAAGAAGCAGCGGCTCATCGCCGACGTCCGCCGCCCGATGCTGCGCGCCGACCCTTGTCGGCCCGTCAATCGAGCCGCCATATCCGCGTGAAGCGAAATGCGCCGAAACGCCGTGCTCCTTGAGGATGCCTTGCAGCAACAAGGCGAAGGGCGTCTTTCCCACGCCGCCAAGCACGGCGTTCCCGATACAGATCACCGGCGCGCTTGCGCCTTGCGGCGCGGCAAGCGCCGCACGAATGACCTGGCCGGCGTCATAAAGGACGGCGGCCGGCGCGAACAACAGCGAAGCGGCCTCAGCGGCGAATCCCTTTTCGCGCCAGAACCAGGGCTCTTTCATTGCACGGAAATCTTGAGATCAAGCGCGTTGACGACATTTGTGAGAACGCGCTCGGCGCTCGCCTTGGCGGCGTCCCGCGCCCGGTCAGCCATCACTTGCCGTGTTCTCTCGTCGGCGAAAAGGCGCTTCACCGCAGCGGCGAGATCGCGGTCGTTGCGCACCAGCGCCGCGCCGCCCGCCCCTCGGATGTCCGCATAGGTCTCGACAAAATTGAAAATATGCGGCCCGTGCAGGATGGCGCAGCCGAGCCGCGCGGGTTCGAGCGGGTTGTGTCCGCCTTTTTCGACGAGGCTCCCGCCGACGAACGCCGCGCTGGCGATCCGATAAAAGAGGCCGAGTTCGCCCAGCGTGTCAGCAAGATAAACATCGGTGTGGCGGTCGATCCGTTCGCCTCTGGACCGCCGCCGCGGATTCAATCCTGACGCCGTGACGAGTGCTGCGATTTCTTCGCCGCGTTCCGGATGGCGCGGCGCGAGCAGCGTCAATATTCCCGGAAACTCCGTTTTCAGGGCCTTGTGGGCGGCAAGGATTGATTCTTCTTCTCCCGGGTGAGTCGACGCCGCAAGCCAGAACGGACGGCCCTCGATTTGCGCGAGCATTCGCGCCTCTTCCTGAACGTCGCCCGGCAGCGGCGGCGCCGCATTTTTGAGGTTGCCGTAGCTCTTTACGTCGCAGCCGGAAAGGGTGGAGAGCCGTTCAGCATTCTGTTTGTCCTGCGCGATCAGAATATCGAAATGGGACAGGAGAAATCGTATCGATCGCGGTTTCGACTTCCATTCCGCGTAGGATTTCGGCGATACGCGCCCGTTGACGAGCGCCATGTAACGCGCGCGCTTGCGCGTCTCAATCAGAAGGTTCGGCCAGAATTCCGATTCAACAAAGATTGCGGCGTCCGGTTTCCAGCGGTCCAGAAAGCCGCGCACGAAACGCGGATGATCGACAGGGATGAATTGATGGATGGCGCCTTTCGGCAGTCTTTCAGCCATCAGCCTTGCGGAAGTGACGGTGCCGGTCGTGACGAGAATAGTGAGCGCCGCGTGGTCCTTCGCAAAGCGGTCGACCAGCGGCAGCACCGAAAGGGATTCGCCGACGCTTGCGCCGTGAATCCAGACGAGCGGGCCGTCGGGCCGTCTCACGCCTGACTGGCCGGTGCGCTCCTGCATGCGC
>CALKYG010000415.1 GCA_938003575.1 uncultured Alphaproteobacteria bacterium | reverse complement strand
GACGCCTTTCGGCCCGACAATGGCGGCGATGTCTTTAATCACGTTTTCGGGAGCGTTCATGGCCTCCTTCAGGAAATGCCGACCGCGCCATCTTTCCCGGCCCTCGCGCCGCGTCAAGGCGGCGCGTCGTCCCGCTTCGCCTTTATCGCCGCAGCGGCTAGAAGGGAGATGACGGGCGCGACCATACGCAAGGGGATATCCGCATGAAAATGACATCAGTCGGCGCGATCGGCGCCCTGCTCGCTGTCGGCGTCTTGATCGCCGGCTGCGGGAAAAAAGAGACGGCGGCGCCCGCCGAACAGGCCGGCGCGGAAACGCCCGCGGCGGAAGAAGCAGCGCCGGCGGTCGATTACGCCGCCGTCGCGGCGGCTTCAGTCGCCGACCCGGCGCGATCGGCCGAAGACCGCGACGCGGACGAACGCCGCAAGCCGCAGGTGGCGCTTGAATTTTTTCAGGTCGCGCCCGGCATGACCGTCTTCGAGATCGAGGCGGGCAGCGGATGGTATACGGAACTCCTGTCGCATGCGGTCGGACCGGGCGGCGCCATCGTCATGCAGAATCCGGAAGGCTTTCTTCCCTTCGTCAGCGAACAGATCGAAGCGCGGCTCGCCGATAATCGTCTCGCCAATGTCCGTCAGTCGATTTCAAATTTCGATCAGTTCGACGCGGCCGATGAAAGCGCCGATCTGATCACCTGGGTGCAAGGCCCGCATGAGCTTTATTACAGGCCTGACGACGGCTCGTCGCTCGGCGATCCGTCCGCCGCCTTCGCCGAGATTCACCGCATCGCCAAATCGGGCGGCGCTTTCATCGTCATCGATCATTCGGCCGAAGCCGGCGCGCCGGAAACGACGGGGCACGATCTTCACCGCATCGACCGCGCGATCGTCATCGCGATGGCTGAGGCGGCCGGCTTCCAGCTCGAGGCGGAAAGCGATTTCCTCGCCAACGCCGAAGACCCGCGCACGATCCCGGTCTTCGATCCCGCCATCCGCGGGCATACGGATCAATTCGCGCTGCGCTTCAGAAAGCCGACCGACGCCGAACGCCGGGGAGACCTCTATGAAGAGGAAATCCGGGCCGCCCAGCTTGAGGACCAGCGACAGCGCGACGAACGCGAGGCGGAGGAGGAAAGGGAATCGCCGCCCCTGATTGGGCGTCGTAAATAGCAGGCCGCCGCACGCAGATTATAGTCGCGGCGCGGCCGCCCGTTTCAGGCGATCGTTGATCGCCTCACCCAATCCTTGCATCGGCACCGGCGCGGCGGCGATGCTCGTGATCATTTTTGCGTAGATCGCATCACGCTTGTTCATATCGTCGAAGAGATTGGCTGTCGTTGGACATTATCACGGCGCGAGCAGCGATTTGCCCTCGCTGGGCACACGCCCAAGCAAGCTCGAAAAGCGCAAGTAATTGTGATCCCTCTCTAATTGGAAAATCACCCTCGGCCCACTTTTAGTTTTGCAGGCAGGATATCCGTTTTTTCTCGACACTGATATCATTGGAATCAGGCCGTGAGCTAAACTGGGGAGAAATGCCGATGACCGACACACTCGCTATATACGGCGCCTTTCTCGCCGGTGCGATTTCGACGCTATTCCTGGTCGGTTTCATCGGCCGCGCGCCTGCGAGGATTCTCGCGCCTGCCATGCGAATAATCTTTGCGCCGTTTCGAGCGCTATCTAGGCTGCTGAAGTCGGCTCGACTACTTCCGCACGCGCGATCAGCGCAATCGCTTGCGTCGGGCGCCAAGACGAAATTCGACCGACGATCAGCCTACTCCGAACTTGACTGGGAGCTAAAGCTCTCAGACGAGCCCCATCCCGAAAACGGGAAGCCGCTATTCTACGACTACAAAGAAGAAAATAGGTTGATTGAACGGCATGGCGGCTTCTTCCGTTCGCTAAAGGCCGGCGAGAATTATGTCCCCGCAAACCTAACAGCCGCGCTGACAGAAGAAATGGTCACTCAATATCTTAACTCAGCCGCACATTTTTTTAACGCAAAGATTCCAATAAAAGTGAATCATCAAAGCCTATATGAAGACGCGGAAGCGGCCGTAATCGTTCGCCTGTTTCGCCTTAGCGATCGCCGATGTTTTTACGCGCTCAATGAAATGCGCAAGACAATCAATGACAACGCGAGAAAGCTCATTCTACTCCTATCCCTCATTCTTCTATTGTCGCTCAGCGCACTTGGCGTTACGTTACTAAGCTATCCGAAATTTGGATATTCTACGCTTGCCGCGGGCGTCGTTATCGTGCTTATTGCGGGCGCAATCATGACGCTCGTTCATTCTGCGGGATATCACAGACAGCAACAGAATTCGGCTCGAGAGCTTGATCGCTTCCTGACACGATCTATCGATCGAATTTCTGATCGCTATCGCGACTCCAATACGCGCGCAATGGGCGTGGCGACGGGAACGACAGCCACGATTAGCGACCAATACCCATCAGAACTCGCTGGAGAAGCGCAACGCTGGCACAAAATCATGTTATGGACGCCATTTAGAACTTTCTTCATTGAAGCGTTCCTTAGAAACATGCGCTTCCAGATCGACAGGAATTGCTCCTACTATGAATTGATCCCACTGCCTGTTATCGTTCTGCTAGCGATCGGAACAATAGTCATAGGATCTAATTTGGAATTTGCGGATTTTGCGGCGAAGAATCCTATTCCTGTCGCAATGTTCGCGATGTTGGCGATCGGACTCGTAATTTACTATGCGAGACTTTCGTACCGCGACGTTATAGGCCATGAACTCAACCAGGCGCAGTGGCGATCCTTTTCCGAACTGGAGCTAAGCCAGAAAATGGATGAGTTGATTGGAAAATACGGCTCCGAGATAGGCTTCCTGCGCACGCGCACAGTCCGATTTTAATTTAGACCCGACAACGCAATCATTGAACGCGCTTCAACGGCGCGGCGGCGCGCGCGAGGCGATCGTTTATCGCCTCGCCGAGCCCCTCCATC
>CALKYG010000414.1 GCA_938003575.1 uncultured Alphaproteobacteria bacterium | reverse complement strand
TCGAAAGAAGTTCGCCAAGGTCGACATAGGAAAAAGCATGCGCCGCAGCGAAGGCGTCATCCGGCGCAATGTCGAAGGCGATAACCTTCATGCCGAACCCGCTCGCAATGCGGATGACATGACGTCCGATATTGCCGGTTCCGACGACGCCCAGCGTCTTTCCTTCCAGATCGAAACCACGCAGACCCTCCGGCGAAAACGGGCCTATGCGCACGCGCTCCACAGCCTCGATCAGACGGTGGCTCAAAGCCAGCAACAGCGCAAAAACATGTTCGGCGACGGTGTTTTCGCCATAGGTCGGGACGTTGCAGACGAGAATATCCCGTTTCGCGCAATACGCCGTATCGATATGGTCGAACCCCGTTGAGCGCGTTGCGACCATTTTCAACGCCGGCAGGCGCTCCAACACGTTGCGATCGAGCTTTGAATAGATAAATGTCGAGATAATCTGGGCATCTGAAAATTTTTCTGCGTTACCCGCCTGCAACGGTCCCCTGACAAGGCGCAAATTGTGACCGGCCTTGAAGCGTTCAAATACCGGCGCTTCACGCTCCTCCGTTTCAAATACCGCTATGCGCATGGGGAGCTAATTCCTCCGCTTGTTAATTCTACTTATCCTCGTTCCGGACTTGCCCCCCCGCGCATTCGCTCCGCGTCGGCGACGTGATGCTTGACGGAGATAAAACTGTCGGGCGTGACAGATATTGAGTCGATTCCGCACTCGACCAGGAAGCGCGCAAATTCCGGATGATCGCTGGGCGCCTGACCGCACAGACCGACTTTCGCGCCCGCTTTCCGCGCCTCCGTAATAACGTTCCTGATCATCCATTTAACTGCAGCATCCTGCTCATCAAATAGATCGGCGAGATCTTCCGAATCTCGATCAACGCCGAGCGTTAGCTGCGTCAGGTCGTTCGAGCCGATGGAAAACCCGTCGAAGCGTTCCGCGAACGCCTGCGCAAGAATGACATTCGAGGGAATCTCGCACATGACATAGACCTGAAGTCCGTTTTCTCCGCGCTTCAGGCCGTTGTGCGCCATCACCTCCAATACCCGGTCCGCCTCCTTTACCGACCGGCAAAAAGGAATCATCGCCACGACATTTTCAAAGCCTTTTTCCTCGCGCAATCGGCGGATAGCCTGGCATTCGAGGGCGAACCCGTCGCGATAGCGCGGCGAATAATAACGCGACGCGCCGCGAAAGCCGATCATGGGGTTGGCCTCTTTCGGTTCGAACGCCGCGCCACCGATCAGCCCTGCATATTCGTTGGTCTTGAAATCGCTCATCCGGACGATCACCGGTTTCGGATGCAATGCGGCGGCGATGCGCGCGAGCCCGAGCGCCAGCTGATCCACGAAATAATCGGCCTTCTTCTCATAGCCTTGCGTCAGCTCGTCGATCAGTCGCTTTACATCCTCATCCTTCAACGCATCGAAATGGGCGAGCGCCATCGGATGGATTTTTACATGGTTCGACACCACGAATTCCATGCGCGCCAAACCGACGCCGTCGGCAGGCAGCCGCCACCAGCGAAAGGCCGCGGCCGGATTGGCGAGATTGAGCATAATTTGGGTCTTGGTCGCAGGAATGTCGGAAACGCTTAATTCCTCGACGTCAAAGTCGGCGGCGCCTTCATAGATAAACCCTTCCTCACCTTCCGCGCAGGAAACAGTGACTTCCTGCTCGTCATGGAGAACGCGCGTGGCGTTGCCCGTTCCGACAACCGCCGGCAGGCCAAGCTCGCGGCTGACGATCGCCGCATGCGATGTGCGCCCGCCGTGATCGGTGACGACCGCCGCCGCGCGTTTCATGATCGGCACCCAGTCGGGATCGGTGTTTTCCGTCACGAGGACGGCGCCGTCCTCGAACCGGCCGATCTCGCCCGGATCGCGGATCAGGCAAACCTTACCGCTGACGACGGCGCCGCCAATGCTAAGGCCGGTCGCCAGCGTTCGGCCTTTCGACTTGATGCCGTAGCTTTTGAAGACGCCCGTCTGTGCATGGGACTGCACTGTTTCTGGCCGCGCCTGAACGACGAACATCTCGCCCGAATGGCCGTCTTTCGCCCATTCGATGTCCATCGGAACGCTGTAATGGCGTTCGATCTCGCAGGCCCAGCGGGCGAGCTGTAATATCTCCTCATCGCCGAGCACAAAAGCTTCGCGCTCGGCGAGCGATGTCGGTACGGTCCGCGTCGCACGTTCGCCCCCGCGCGCATAGACCATCTTGATGATTTTATCGCCGCGCTTTTTGCGCAGAACGGGCTTCAACCCGCCATTCGCAAGCAACGGCTTATAGGCCTGGTATTCATCAGGATCGACTTGGCCCTGCACGACGGTTTCGCCAAGCCCCCAGGCGGCGTTGATAAGGACAATGCGATCAAAACCCGTTTCCGTGTCGATGGTGAACATGACGCCCGAACCGGCAAGGTCCGAACGCACCATCTGCTGCACGCCGATCGACAGGGCGACTTTCAGATGATCGAAGCCTTTCGCTTCGCGATAGCTGATCGCCCGGTCGGTAAAGAGCGACGCAAAGCACTTCCTGCACGCCGCTAAAAGCTCGTCCTCGCCGCGGATATTGAGAAACGTCTCCTGCTGGCCGGCGAAGCTGGCGTCAGCCAGATCTTCCGCCGTGGCGCTGGAGCGCACAGCGACGTCGGCGTCCTTCTCTCCGATGCGCTCGCAAAGCTTGTGATACGCCTCGGCGATGGCGCTCGCGAGGTCGCCCGGCCAGTCCCCCTTGAGAAACGCCGATCGGATCGCATTGCCCGTTTCCGCCAGCGACGCTTTGCCCGATTTGAACTCCGCAAGGCGGTTTTTGATGACCTCGGTTAGGCTATTGGCTTCGAGAAAGCGCCAATAAGCGCCGGCGACGGTTGCAAATCCCGGCGGCACGCGCACGCCGCGGTCGCAAAGGCTGCGGACCATTTCCCCCAGCGAAGCGTTCTTGCCGCCGACCAAAGCCACGTCCTCGCGACGAACGTCCTCGAACCAGACGACTGGCGCTTCCGATATCGTATCCGGCATGCAAGCCCCTCTCACACTGGGTCTTTGCTCTATTATACGCTGCGAATGCTATGCTCACTCGACTTTGCGCTGATAAATCATTGGCTTTGGAGAGGCTGTTCGATCTAGCAAAGGCGTCGAGAGTCAGGTCAACTAATCTCGCTAACATCCCGAGGGTAGGGCTCGAATTCTCCCCTAATCAACAGCGATTTCTGAGCGAGCCAGCATCAAGCCCGCCTGCGTAGCTTTCCGATGAAGATATACCGAAGAAAAATTGTGCCTGATTCAATGCTGAAGAATTTGGCTCGCTCGCAGCGCCCTGCGAAATTGGTTCGCCCCTACGAAAAGTCGGCTTTTTCTTTCAACCTCTTTTTTCAGAAATGGGACGAGTGACGGGGCTCGAACCCGCGACCTCCGGCGTGACAGGTTTTGGAGCGGTCTGACGAATCACGAGCAGTCGCGGCTGGAGCTTTACAGAAACTCCTTACAAACACCCCTCAACTTCTAGCTATTTTCTAGCTGGCCCAGACTCTGGAGAAGTCTGAAATCGCATGCCATCTATAAGCCTTTGATATATAAGTGATTTTCTGGAGCGGGTAGCGGGAATCGAACCCGCGTCTTTAGCTTGGAAGGCTACGGCTCT
>CALKYG010000413.1 GCA_938003575.1 uncultured Alphaproteobacteria bacterium | reverse complement strand
CGGAAGGATGGAGCCGGTATGTCGCAACGCCGGCCGCAGCGTCCGACGGGTTCTACGGCGGACAGTTCTGGCTCAACCATCCGGGCGCGGACGGACGGCCCAAATACATGCCTGGCGTTCCGGATGACGCTTACCTTATGGCGGGGCATGAGGGGCAATATGTTCTGATCGTTCCGGACCGGAACCTGATTATCGTCAGGACCGGACTGACCCGCAAGACAGAGCCGATGCCGGCCGTCGCGCCGACATTCGCCGCCATCTACGACGCCTTTCAATGAAAAGCCCGTGGTCGGACAAATGCGCGCCCGGTCTTGAAGAGTTCGACGCGCTTGCAAGGGAGGCGTTTGAGAACCTGCCCTCCGCCTTTCGCGCGCGTTGCGGCGACGTTTTAATTCATGTGGCGGAATTCGCCGAAGATGAAATCCTCGATGAATTGGGAATTGAGGATCCGTTCGAGCTGACAGGGCTCTATGAAGGCGTAGACATCACGAGGAGATCGCTCGACGATCTTCCCGTCGGCCCCAATCATGTCCACCTGTATCGGCAGCCGATTCTCGCCGAATGGATCGACGCGGGCGACGCGACTTTGGGTGATCTCATTCGCCATGTGCTGATCCATGAAATCGGCCATCATTTCGGCCTTTCCGACGACGACATGGAGCTGATCGAAGCGGGGGCCTAGGGATTCTTCGCGCCGCGCTCGAACTTGCGATGCATGAATTCGCGCCCCGCCTCCGGTCCGTAATCGGCCTGGGCGAGCAGCCTTTCCCGGTCGAGCTTCCTGAACTGTTCGATGAAATCATCAATGATCTCGTCGGAAAACTTCAGATGCGCCAGCGTCTTGCGTGCGAGCAGCAGGCTTGATTCAAGCGTTTCGCGGACGATGACGTCCGGTTCGGCCTTTCTGAGGTCGATCTCGTGGAGCCGGTCGTGTGCGACCGCCAATATGTAAGCGTTCGGAAGCCGCTGTCGGAGCGCAGCGACCGCGTGATTGACAGCGGCCCGGTCGTCAATCGTGAAGATGACCGCGCGCGCGTCCGCGGCGCCGGCGGTGATCAGGAGATCAAGCCTCGACGCATCGCCATAATACACCTTGAACCCGAAACGCTCGGCGTTGCGGATGTGCGAGGCGTTGTTGTCGATGGCCACTACGTCGATGTCGGCGGCGCTGACCACTTGCGAAATGATTTGCCCCATCCTCCCGAAACCGGCGATGACCACGTGCCCCTGCTTTAAGGGCGGCTCTTCAAGGCCGTCGGGGGAAGAGACCGCCTCAGTCTGAAATCGCCGCGCGGCGATCATCAGAAAGGGCGTCATCAGCATTGAGACCGTGACGATCGCGGACAGCAATGTCGCTTGTTGCGACGTGAACAGCCCGGTATCGGCGCTGATGCTGAAAACGACAAATGCGAATTCACCGCCCTGGCTCAGGACGGCGGCTGTGAGAATTGCGTCCTCGCGCCGGGCGCCGAAAACCCGGGACAGGCCGTAGAGCAGCGTCGCCTTAAGGAACACGAGGCCGAGCGCGCCGCCGATCACGATCCACTATTGTGCGACAATGACATCGAGATTGAGGCGGGCGCCGATGAGGATGAAGAATAGACCGAGCAGCAAGCCGCGAAAAGGCTCGATATCGGTTTCGATCTGGTGGCGGAAGGAGGATTCCGCAAGAAGCGCGCCGGCGAGGAACGCGCCGAGGCCCATCGGCAAACCGGCCCAGGACACCAACAGAGAGGCGATGACGACCGACAGAAGCGCGGTTGCGGCGAAAGCCTCACGCGAGCCGGAAGCGGCGACCTGCCGCAATATCGGATTCAGCGCAAAGCGCGCGCCGTAGATGACCGCTGCAATGACAAACACGGCGCGCCCCAGGCCCGCCCATCCTTCGTTGACGTCGAAATCCACGGTAAGCCGTTCGGCGGCGCCCGCAGCTGCGAACGGAATCGCCGCGAGAAGCGGGGCCACCGCCAAATCCTGCATCAGCAGAATAGGGAACGCGCGCGACCCGTATGCGGTGTTGAGCTCGCCGCGATCCTTCAGATATTGCAGCGCAAACGCTGTAGACGAGAAAGCGAGCGACAACCCGCCGATGGCGGCGGCGCCCATCGGCATCACCTGCGCCGCCATAAAGGCGCCGGCGATGACCGCGCCTGTCAGCGCCATCTGCGCGGCCCCTAATCCGAAAATATCGCGCCTTAGCGCCCACAGGCGCGACATCGAAAGTTCAAGGCCGATAATAAAGAGAAAGAGGACGACGCCGAATTCGGCGATGTGAAAAACGCCCTCCTCCTGGTGCAAGAGGTTTAAAACGTAGGGGCCGGCGATAATCCCGGCGGCGAGGTAGCCGAGAATCGATCCGAGTTTGAATCGATTGAAAATCGGGACTGCAATTGCTGCGGCCCCGAGATAGGCCGCCGATTGAACCAGGAATTCGCCGCTTTCGTTCGCCATCAGCCCTTTATGAGTCAACGGCCGAGACGCCGCAAGCAAGCCTAGTCGAGAATGCCAAGATACTCGTCAAGTCCGAGCGCGATATTCAGGTTCTGGATCGCCTGGACCGCAGCCCCCTTGAGAAGGTTGTCTTCCGCCGCGACGATGACGGCGCTCATGCCGTCGGCGCCGACATCCAGTCCGCCGATCAGCACGCCCTTCCGGTTTGCGCCGTCCTTGAGCTCCGGCGGAGCGTCCTGAAACTCGATCAACCGCTCGCCGTCATAATGTTCGTGGAACAGCTTTCTAAGCCCCCCTCTGTCGAGCGGCGCCGACACCGGGACATGCGCCGTCACCAACAGCCCTCGAAACGCCGGGTGCACATGCGGAAAAAACCGGACCTGAGCGCCGAGATGGCGTGTCGCCTCCCTTTCATGATTATGGCCGACAAGCTTGTAGGGCGTCAGGTTGTCGCGAAGACGCTCAACGTCGTTGCGCGGGCCCGGCGTCGTTCCCGCGCCGGAATATCCCGAAACGCCGAAAATCGCCGGCGTTCCGCCGAGCATCGGCAAGAGCGGCGCGACGGAAAGCTGAAGCGCCGTCGCATAGCAGCCGGGATTTGCGATGCGCGACTTGCCGCGGATCTTCTCGCGGTGAAGTTCGGGAAGGCCGTAAGCCCAGGTCGCGTCGAAACGGCGGTCGGCGGAGAGATCGACGATGATCTTGTCAGGCGCCGCCCTGTCGAAAGCCTCGACATAAGGCGCGCCCGCTCCATCCGGCAGCGCGAGAATAACGGCGTCTGCGCGCCGACGCGCCGCTTCCGCCGGATCAAGCGCCTCGAAGATGCATTCGTCCTTGTCTTCGGGCGCGATTTCCGACACGCGGCGGCCCGCATATTCGCGGCTCACCGCATAGGCGAGCATCATTTCAGGATGCGAGGAAATGATGCGAATGAGCTCGCGGCCGGCATGTCCGCGCGCGCCGACCAGACCGATGAGAAAAGGCTCGCTCAATTGTCAGTCCTCGAATGAAGGCGGAAGGCCGGCGATCCGATCGACCGTGCGCGCGATCTTGGCGAAATCGGTTTCGCCGACCCAATAAACGGTCCAGTAGCCTCTCTTGACGACGCCTGTCGCCATTTCGTTATAGAATGCGTTGAAATTGTTCGCAGTGCGCGATCGCCACCAGAATGAAGGATTCTGCTTCGAGAACTGCCGCCAAATCGTTCGCGACAATCCCTCGCCGCGCGCCTCCTCCGTCACCGCGAATTTGTCGAGATAGACAAAATCATCGACTTTCGTAAGGACGGCGCCGGCGCGGCAACGCTCCGACAAGTAGACCTGATGGATGTCGATCGATTCCCACCAATTCGTCTTCAGCTTCCGTCCGAACGCCGATTCTACAAGCGATTCGATTTTCGCGCGGTCAAGCCGCGCTTTCGCGGTGAAGGTGCGGATCGCCTCCCCCTGACGGATAAGGGTGCCGGACCCGCCATGCGTGAACAGCTCGCGAACCAGGCCCTTCGGCGTCGTGATCGACACCGATGAGGTCAGCGGCAGGGAATCGAGAAGGCGTTTGATCTCCTGCAGCTTGAGCCTCATGCCGCCCTGCACCCAGTCCGCCCTCATCAGCTTCTCATAATCCGACGCGAGATTGATCGAATGCATGAGCCGGTTGTGCTTGTCGAGCAGGCCGCCGGTTCCGGTCAGGAACACAATCTTCATCGGTTGAAGCGCCTGCACCACGGCGCGGGTCGCTGAATCGCCGTTGATGTTCAGGAGCTGTCCGCCCGGCGCGATGCCGAGACAGGTCAGGATCGGAATGGCGCCGGACTTCACGATGGAGCGAAGCATGCCGAGCCGGACATTGGTCGGCTCTCCGACAAAGCCGTATTTCTCCCGATCGAGATAATCCGCCTCGATGACGCCGGCGATCAGCCCATCCGCCTCAACGCCTTCGGCCCTCACCGCTTCGACGAGCTTGATGTTCTCGCCGATGAAAACATCGCGCGCCGCATCCATTGCAGCCGCACCGGTGACGCGCAGTCCGTCGATTTTCGGCGTCTCGACGCCGCGCTCTTTCAAAGTCGCGTCGAGCTGGGGCCCGCCGCCGTGAATGACGATCGGCGTCAGGCCGACCGTATGCAGAAAGGCGAGCGCGTCCGCCGTTTCCTTCAACTGTTCCTGCAGGATCGCGCCGCCGATTTTGATGACGGCGAAACGCGACTGATCAACCGCGGAAAAGCGCTGGAGCTAGGAGCGTATCTCCTTTCCGTCCTG
>CALKYG010000412.1 GCA_938003575.1 uncultured Alphaproteobacteria bacterium | reverse complement strand
ACGGCAACCCGGCTCGCGAAGCCTCCACACATATCTTCGATATTTTTGATGACGGATTTATCAAACGCCACCAATATTCATGGGAGAAGGAATTTCGTTTTGTGATTCGCAACAATTCAGCTTATTTCGATTTATGCGATCCGACTGATTTGATTTTAGACGAAATTGAAGACATTGAGATGCGCCCTATTCGACTAGAGAATAGTTGAGCGCTACCCAATGGTCCCGCTCAACTGTCTGCCTGATTGTATTTTTTCTTTTGGGTGAATACTTCTCTCCAAAGCCTCCAGCCGGTCGATTTGCTGATAGAGAAGATCGACAAGTCCGTTCACCGCTGCGCGTTCCAGATCGGACTGAGAGCGATGCGCTCGCGCTTCGGCGAGTTCCAGCGCCAACGCGAGGCTGTGCCTGACCTCGTTCAGAGCGTCTGCTATTTCAACGGAAGATATTGAGCCGGAAGCATCGGCCTTTGTCGGGGCGGGTTCCGGCTCGATTGACCCGAACGCCTCCCGCCTTCCCATGATATGCACAACGGCGCGGCGCATCGCGTCTAAAAGATTCGCGTCGCGCCGGTCGCCGTAATCGCAATCCATTTCCCCTTTCATGGCGCGGAAAACGTCGAACGCTGCTAGGAGATCGTCGAGGGTCTTTATCTCGATGTCTGCGGCCATAACCTCCAGCTCATTCATTCGAGCGTGACAGGGGTCGGTCAGAGCGTCTAAGTCAGACCTCCCCCGGTTCGGGGCGGCGATGATTCGGGCGGCGCCTTTGAACGCCTCCCGCTGGTCCAATAGCTCCCGCATGGTGCGGGGTTCGGTGGCTTCAATCGCGAGTGTCGAGCGCATGGCGCTTCCTTTCTTGCAAGGAGGCGGATTCTGGGTTCCCCTGTGGGTTCCCGATTATGCGCTGCCTGCGGACGAAGTCAGCGAAGCCAGATTAAATCGCTACAGATCAATGGCTATTGGTGGGCGGTGAGAGACTCGAACTCCCGACCTACTGGGTGTAAACCAGACGCTCTACCAACTGAGCTAACCGCCCGCAAAGGATTTGGCCGGCGTCTCGTAGCGGCAATGAACGCGACCGGCAAGCAGGCGGCGGCGTCGACGCCCGATCGTCACCGGCCGCTAATGCCGAACCTCAGTTCAATGCGTCCTTCAGGCCCTTGCCGGGCGCAAATTTCGGCTGCGTCGAGGCCGGGATGTGGATCGTTTCGCCGGTGCGCGGATTGCGCCCTTCGCGGGGCTTGCGCTTCGTCGCCGTGAACGTGCCGAATCCGACGAGGCGAACATCGTCGCCTCTCTTCAGCGCAGACGTGATCGCGTCAAACACGGCGTCGACCGCGCGTGTCGCATCGGCCTTGCTCATATTGGCGAGATCGGCAACGCGGTCGATAAATTCGTTCTTGTTCATTCGCTCACCCTTTCTTTCATGTCTCAACAATAATCAGAGCCGCCGCGCCGATTGCCGCCCGCTCCGCGTCACAGGGCGAAAGGAAACGCCGCCTACTTCGCACGACAGTTACAGGATTCGCCGCCGCAACAGGCGACTCTCAGGAGGCTTTTCGTGTTTTTTCCCCCAGACGCAACGCGCGCCAGCACTCGAGCTCATGCGCGATGCAGCGCTCGACGAGCTCCCGCCAGACCGGTTCGGCGATCCGGGGCGACAGCCCCTCCTTTTCCGCAGTTGCGAGCACTTTCGCAATGACATCTTCAATCCGCCACTCGACCCGGACGTCGCTCTCGCGATCCTTGATCCGGGCGGCGGCTTCTATGTAGGTCTGGCGTTCCGCCAGCAAAGCCACCAGATCGCGGTCGATCCGGTCGATCTCCGCCCTTACCTCGTCCATCTCGACGCAATCGCCTGCCGATGTAACGGCCTTGTCGCCTGTTTTCATGCATTTTTCTCTAGGCGGTCTTGGCTGGCGTTGAAAGGCGCCAGGGCTGGGTCAAAGCGCCCGCGACAGGCGGAATCGTTAACCAATTGACCTTTCGGCGTTAAAATCAAAAAAGTGACGCGCACCCCTTGCGCCTGCGCATTTTATGCGCTATATGACAGTTCGATGACGTTATTGTCTCATTTGGATGACAACCAAGGGTGGGTTCGCCGGCGGCCGAGGATCCAAGTTGAGTAGGAGGAGTTGAACATGGCTGTAATTTCTCGTCCCCATGTCGGTCAAAGCGCCGGTTTTGACGGTCTGTTGCGCGGCCTTCTTTATTTCGCGATGGCGATCGCGGCCATCGCGGTCGCCGTGCCCGCAGCGATCGCGACCGTTGGCTGAAGGCCGGCGATCGGCCCGAAACGAAAAAAACGCGGCGCCGAAGCGCCGCGTTTTTCATTTCCGGTCGGGCGAGGTCCGTCAGTGCGTGACGACGTTTTCCCCGCTGTCGACTTCCGCGGCGGGCGGCGGGGAGGCCGGTTCCGTCCACTCGATCGGGGTCAGCTTCTTTGTAAGCGCGTGGGCAAGCACTTCTTCCACCCGGCTGACCGGGATGATGTTCAGGCCCTGTTTCACATTATCCGGGATGTCTGCGAGGTCTTTCTCATTCTCCTGGGGAATGAGCACCGTCTTGATTCCGGCGCGCAGGGCGCCGAGCAGCTTTTCCTTGAGCCCGCCGATCGCGAGGACCCGGCCGCGAAGGGAGATTTCTCCCGTCATCGCTATGTCCTTGTGGACCGGAACGCCGGTCAGAACCGACACAATGGCTGTCGCCATGGCGACGCCGGCGGACGGCCCGTCTTTCGGCGTCGCGCCCTCCGGCACGTGGATATGAATGTCGGTCCGGTCGAACACCGGCGGTTCTATGCCGAACTCGGTTGAACGGCTGCGGACATAGGATGACGCCGCCGAAACGGATTCCTTCATCACCTCCTTGAGGTTGCCGGTCGGAGTCATTCGCCCCTTGCCCGGCATTTTCACCGCCTCGATGGTCAAGATGTCGCCGCCGACCGACGTCCAGGCAAGACCTGTTACGACGCCCACGCGGTCCTCGCCGTCGATCTCGCCGTAGCGATATTTCGGGACGCCCGCGTAATCGGCGAGATTCTTTTCGGTCACCTCGACCTTTTTGGCCTTTCCTGTTTCGATATCGCGCACCGCCTTGCGCGCCAGCCTGGCCAGCTCGCGTTCAAGGTTGCGGACGCCCGCTTCGCGGGTGTACCGGCGGATGAGCTCCATCATGCCGTCGTCGGTGATCTTCCACTCCGACGCTTTCAGGCCGTGATCCTTCATCAGCTTCGGTATGAGGTGCCGGCGGGCGATCTCACGCTTCTCGTCTTCCGTGTACCCCGGAATACGGATGATCTCCATTCTGTCGAGGAGCGGCTGCGACATGTTGAGACTGTTCGCAGTCGTGATGAAAAGGACGTCCGACAGGTCGTAATCGACCTCAAGATAATGGTCGTTGAAGGTCGAATTCTGCTCCGGATCGAGCACTTCGAGCAACGCGGACGACGGATCGCCGCGGAAGTCCTGCCCCATCTTGTCGATCTCGTCGAGCAGGAAGAGCGGGTTGGACTTTTTCGCCTTCTTCATCGACTGGATGATCTTGCCGGGCATCGAGCCGATATAGGTCCGGCGATGGCCGCGGATTTCCGCTTCGTCGCGGACGCCGCCGAGCGAAACGCGAACAAATTCGCGGCCGGTCGCCTGTGCGATCGATTTGCCGAGCGACGTCTTGCCGACGCCTGGGGGCCCGACGAGACAGAGGATCGGGCCTTTTAGCGTTCCCATTCGCTTCTGGACCGCGAGATATTCGAGAATGCGCTCCTTCACTTTTTCGAGGCCGTAATGGTCGGCGTCGAGAATCTGCTGCGCCTTGTCGAGGTCATGCTTGATCTTCGACTTGTTGTTCCACGGGATGGAAAGCATCCAGTCGAGGTAGTTGCGCACGACTGTCGATTCCGCCGACATGGGCGACATCTGCCGCAGCTTCTTGACCTCGGCTTCCGCCTTTGCGCGAGCCTCCTTTGAGAGCTTCGTCTTCCTTATGCGGTCTTCGATTTCGGCGACTTCATCGCGCGAATCATCGCCTTCTCCAAGCTCCTTCTGGATCGCCTTCATCTGCTCATTCAGATAATATTCGCGCTGCGTCTTCTCCATCTGCCGCTTCACGCGGTTGCGGATTTTCTTCTCGACCTGGAGAACGCTCATCTCGCCTTCCATCAGGGCGTAAACGCGCTCTAGCCGCTCGCCGATATCGAAGATTTCGAGAAGTTCCTGTTTCTCGGAGATCTTGATATTCAAATGCGAAGCGACCGTATCGGCGAGCTGCGCGGGATCTTCGATCGAATTGATCGAAACGATCACCTCGGGCGGAACTCTCTTGTTCAGCTTTCCGTAGGCTTCGAACTGCGTGACGACGGAGCGCGCCAACGCCTCGATCTCGGCGTCGGCGCCCTCGACTTCCGGCGGAATCGTCGCCTCGGCTTCGAAGTAGGCGTCTGTTTTCGTGAAGCGTTCGACCCGAGCGCGCTGTTCGCCTTCAACGAGCACCTTCACGGTTCCGTCCGGCAGTTTCAAGAGCTGGAGCACGGAGGCAACGACGCCGATCGAGTAGATGCCGTCGGCCTTCGGGTCATTGTCGCTCGCGTCCTTTTGCGCCACGAGCAAAATCTTCTTGTCATGCTCCATGACATGCTCAAGCGCACGCACGGATTTGTCGCGGCCGACGAACAGCGGAATGACCATCGTTGGAAAAACGACAATGTCGCGAAGCGGAAGCACGGCGTATGTTTGAACTTCAGACATCAAAATCCCTTCCTGTCGGGCCTCTGAAAAGCGCCCTGTCTCGCGCCCGCCCCAGTCGCCGGCGTTTGAGCCGACGAGCGGCAAGGGAAAACCCCCTGGCGTGTTGTCGGAAAAACGACGCCGGCGGCGGAACGGCAGCGGACGCCCGCATAATGTGGCGTTCCGCCCGGCCGTTTCAACCCGGCGTCGCCGTCCGACGAAAATGAGGCGGAAGCCGGGCCGAATCGAAAACGGCGCCCGAGGGCGCCGCTTCGTGAAACTCTGCGCCGCCGGTCAGGCGCTCGCGTCCACTTCGATTTTTTCCTTGCCGCGATCTTCGTAGATCTGAAGGGGCTTGGCGCGGCCCTCAACGACCTCGGCGTTGACGACGACTTCGGCCACGCCCTGCATCGAGGGCAGCTCAAACATCGAGTCGAGGAGAATGCCCTCCATGATCGAGCGCAAGCCGCGCGCGCCGGTCTTTCGGGCGATCGCCTTGCGGGCGATGGCGGACTTGGCGTCCTCCGTGAAGGTCAGCTTGACGTCTTCCATTTCAAAGAGGCGCTGATACTGCTTGACCAAGGCGTTCTTCGGCTGCGTCAGGATCTGGATCAGCGCCGCCTCATCGAGGTCTTCAAGCGTCGCGATGACGGGAAGCCGTCCGACAAATTCGGGAATGAGGCCGAATTTGAGAAGGTCTTCCGGTTCAATCGTCCGCAGCACCTCGCCCACCCGGCGGTCATCCGGAGCGGCGACCTTTGCGCCGAAGCCGATCGACGTTCCGGCATGGCGGCCTGATATGATCTTCTCGATCCCCGCGAAGGCGCCGCCGCAAATGAAAAGGATGTTGGTCGTGTCAACCTGCAGGAATTCCTGCTGCGGATGCTTGCGGCCGCCCTGCGGAGGAACAGAGGCGATCGTTCCTTCCATGATCTTCAACAGCGCCTGCTGAACGCCCTCGCCGGAAACGTCGCGCGTGATCGAGGGATTGTCCGACTTGCGGCTGATCTTGTCGACCTCG
>CALKYG010000411.1 GCA_938003575.1 uncultured Alphaproteobacteria bacterium | reverse complement strand
TCGGCGTCGTCGGACTTGTTGACGAGTCGAACAAGACGCTGAATGACAACCTGAGCTTGTGGGTAAATCCGGATACCGGCCGCCTTTGCACGGCCGACCCGTCCGCCAATTGCATCAAGCCGATCCAGGACGATCTGGCGTTAAGGATGACGGCCGGGGTATCGGTGAGCTGGGACTCGCCTTTTGGCCCGGTTCGCTTTGATTTCGCCAAAGTTTTGCGCAAAGAAGAGTACGACAGAACAGAGGGCTTCCGCTTCAGCGCGGGCACATCCTTCTAACCCCAGTGAGGTGTATGACTATGACCAAGAGGTTTCTGACTATCGCCGGCGCCGCTGCGATCCTTGCATGCGGCGTGGCCGCCGGCGTGTCGCTTTCGGACGTCGAGGCCCAACAGGCGTCCAAAGCGCCGGTTATCCTGATTGTCGATCAGGCCGCCATCGTCGCCCAATCAGATGCGGGCAAGACCATCCCGGTGCAGGCGAATTCGATCAAGACAAGCATCCAGAAGGAATTCGACGCGGAAATGTCGAAGCTCGAGAAGGATATTGAGAACTACAAGAAAGGCGCTTCCCTGATGTCTGAGGAAGTGCGCAAGAAGACGGAACAGGACCTTGCGGTTCGCCAGCAGGTTCAACTGCCGCAGCAGGCGCAGGTCATGGAGCAGGTTTTCGCAAACGTCGTGCAGGTGGCGCAGGCGAAAATCCTTCAGGAGTCGCAGCCGATCTTGAAGACGATCGTTGACAAGCGAGGCGCGACGCTTCTGCTCGACCGCTCCGCCGTTATGTACGCCTCTGCCGACTCGGACATTACTCAGGAAGTGCTCGCCGAACTCAACAAGAAGTTGAAGACGGTTGAGGTTCAGAAAGTGACGCTCGCCGATGTAAAGAAGCGAGCCGCCGAAGCCGCGGCCAAGCAAGCCGCGGAAGCGCAAAAGGGCGGCAAGCCGGACCCGAAGAAGAAGTAGTCGTGACGAGTTGAGATTAGCGGGCGGCCGGCGGCATTGCGCGCCGGCCGCTTTGTTTTTCGGAGGCCAGACGGATGCCGGATCCGCGGTTCTATTTTACGACTGCGCCGATAAGGGCGAGTGACGCGCTTCGCGCCGCTGGGGCCGTTAGCGCGGCGTCCGTGGAGACCTTTCTGACGCATGCGACCTCAATTGAGACGGCGAATGATGCCGGCGCCGTCTGCTTCGCCGCCGGGGCGGCCCCCGGCGACCGGCTTCGGACAAAGCGGTTCGGTCTTTGTTTTGTCGAGGAGGGCGCGGAGATCTCAACCGGCGAATTGGGCGGCGCAGTCGCTTATTGCCGTGATCCGAGGCTCGCCTTCGCAATTGTCGCATCGCTGCTGCACAGGCCCCGGAACCTTTCCGACGGCGGCGATGCGCCGTCAGTCGATCCGGCTGCGCGTGTTCATTCTTCGGCGCTGATCGGTCCCGGAGCCGTCATCGGCCCTCATGTTCAGATCGGTCCGAACGCGGTAATCGGACCTGGCGTCGTCATCGGCGCCCGGTCTCGCATTGGCGCAAATGCAACGGTCGAATGCGCGCTGGCCGGCGACGATGTCCAGATAGGGGCCAATTCAGCGATCGGCGGCGAGGGGTTCGGCTTTGTCGCGGGCTCAAGCGGATTGTCCCGCGTTCCCCAGCTGGGGCGCGTCTTGCTCGCAGACGGGGTCGAGGTGGGCGCAGGCGCGTGCATTGATCGCGGCGCTCTCGGAGATACGTCCATTGGCGCGGGGACGAAAATCGACAACCTTGTCCAGATCGCTCACAATGTCCGAATCGGCGGGAATTGCATCATCGCCGCGCAGGTTGGCATCGCCGGCAGCACAATCGTCGGCGATCGGGCGAGGTTCGGCGGCCAGGCGGGCATTGCCGACCATTTGACAATCGGCGATGACGCGCGCATCGCCGCTAAGGCCGGGGTGATGCGCAGCGTCCCGGCGGGTGAGACCTGGGGCGGATACCCGGCTCGTCCGATGACTACATGGATGCGAGAAACGGCGGCGCTAGCAAAAGCCGCAGAGCGGAAAAAGAAAAAGGCGACCGACCATGACGATTGAGCCGGGCAAAACCGTTCTTGAGATTGACGACCTGATGACGATTCTTCCGCATCGGTATCCGATGCTGATGATCGACCGGCTGATCGACATCAAGCCGGGAGAGAGCGCCGTCGGCGTCAAGAACGTCTCGATCAACGAGGAGTTCTTTCAGGGACATTTCCCGCAGAAGCCAATCATGCCCGGCGTTCTCATTATTGAGGCGATGGCGCAGGCGGCGGCCGCATATACATCGTATACGGAAAAGCTCGACGCCGAAGGCAAGATCGTCCTTTTCATGGGGGTGGACAAGGCGAGGTTCCGCAAGCCCGTCGTTCCGGGCGATCAGCTTCTGATCAAGGTGTCGACGGCGCAACGGCGGCCGCCGGTCTGGCGATTTGAAGGCGAGGCGACGGTGAACGGCAAACTCGTAGCCGAAGCAGTCTTCGCCGCGATGCTGGCGCAGATGGCGTAAGATTACGGCGCGCGGCGATTATGTCGATTCACCCGACTGCGATTGTTGAACACGGGGCGATGCTCGGCGAAGGGGTTCGGATCGGTCCATGGTGTCGCGTATCCGCCGACGCCAGGCTTGGCGACGGAGTCGAGCTTAAGTCGCATGTCGTCATCGAGGGCAGAACAACCATTGGCGAGCGGACGACCGTCTATCCGTTTGCGGTGCTGGGCGGGCCGCCGCAGCATCTTGGCTATCGCGGCGAAGATACGTCCCTGATAATCGGTTCCGACTGTGTGATCCGCGAACATGCGACTGCCAACACCGGCACCGTCGGCGGCCGCGGCGAGACTGTTATCGGCGATAGGTGCTTTCTGATGACAGGCGCGCATGTCGCACACGACTGCGTTGTCGGGTCGAATGTCATCTTCGCCAACAACGCGACGCTCGGCGGACATGTGGTGATTGAGGACTACGTCTTTCTGGGCGGACTTTGCGCCATCCATCAGTTTTGCCGGGTCGGAGCCTACGCATTCATTGGCGGCTGCGCGGCGGTTCCTACAGATGTCATTCCTTACGGATCGGCGAACGGCAATCATGCGACTCTTGCGGGTCTCAATCTTGTCGGCATGAAACGCCGCGGCATGGCAAGGGCGGCGATCCGTAATGTGCGGGCGGCGTTCAGGATGCTTTTTGCAGAGGAGGATTCGTTTCAGGAGCGCGTCGAACGCGTTGCCGAAGCTTACGCCCAGAGCGAAGAAGTGATGCGCATCGTCAATTTCATACGGGAAGATACGCGGCGTCCGTTGATGGCGCCGCCGCGACGTTTATGGCCCGCTGGCGAAAACTTGGAATAATCGCGGGAGGCGGCGCCCTGCCGCGACGACTCGCGGAAGCCGCTTCCGGCGAGGGCGGCGCGCCTTTCGTCGTGCGGCTCGCCGGAGTCGCAGACCCAGATTTTGACTATTCGCCGAGCGTTGAATGCGGTCTCGCCGAAGCCGGAAAGATCATTCGCAGTCTTAAGGAAGCCGGCTGCGATGCAGTCGTCCTTGCCGGCGTCGTCCGGCGACCTGATTTCTCGCAACTGAAACCGGACTGGCGCGGCGCGGCGCTGTTGCCGCGCGTGATTGCGGCGGCGGCGAAGGGCGACGGCGCGATGCTTGCCGTGCTGGTTGAGACTCTGGAAGCGGAGGGTTTTCTCGTCATCGGGGCGGAAGAGGCGTTTGGCGGCCTTTCGGCGCCAGCCGGCGCCCTCGGCGCTCATGCGCCGACGCAAGCCCATTGGACGGATATCCGAAAGGCCGCGGCGATCATCGCGGCGCTTGGGCCGTTTGATATCGGCCAGGCGGCTGTCGTCGCCTCTGGACATACGCTCGGCGTCGAAGCCGCCGAAGGAACAGACGGGCTTCTCGACCGCTGCGCTGCGCTGCCGTCGTCGGCGCGCGGCGGAGAGATTCGCAACGGCGTGCTCGTGAAGCGTCCCAAGCCGGGCCAGGAATTGCGCATCGACTTGCCGACGATCGGCGCCGAAACTGTCCGGCGCGCCGACGCCGCAGGTCTCGCCGGCATTGCGGTGGAGGCGGGCCTTGCGCTTCTGATCGACCGCGAGGCGGTCGTGCGGGAAGCTGACGCGCGAGGCCTGTTCGTATACGGCTTTTCCGCAATGGAACTTACAAAATAGTGACGGGGCCATTGAAAATCATGCTGGCAGCGGTCGAGCCGTCGGCGGATTCAATCGGCGCCAGCGTCATCAGGGAACTCAGACGACTTTCGCCAGACGCAGTTTTCAGCGGATGCGGCGGTCCGCTCATGGCGGCGGAGGGGCTAGAAAGCCTTTTCGAAGTCGAACCTTTCGCGGTAATGGGTGCGACCGATGTCCTCCGGGTCGCCCCGCTCGCAATGAACCGTGCGCGCGAGCTTGCGGAATACGCCGCAGTTGCGAATGTCGATGTCGCGGTGTTTGTCGACGGCTGGGCCTTTTCGAGACTTGCGGCGGTCCGATTCAAAAGATTCGCACCCGGGGCGACAGTAATAAAGCTTGTCGCGCCGCAAGTCTGGGCGTCGCGCCCGCAACGCGTGAAGTTCGTGAAGGAACACTTCGACGGCGTGCTGACCTTGTTGCCGTTCGAGCCGCAATGGTTCGCACGCGAAGGAGTGCCGGCGGAGTTCGTAGGCAACCCGAATTTCCAGACGGCATGGATCGAAAGGGGAAACGGCGCCGCGTTTCGGGCGCGCAAAAATCTCGGGGACGCGCCGGTGCTTGCCGTCTTGCTCGGCAGCCGGAAACGGGAAGTGACAAGACTTGCGGGTCCGTTCGGCGATGCTGTCGGGATCCTCGCTCGTGAGATTCCCGGCCTTCGGATCGTTTCGCCGGTCGCGGACGCCGTGGCGGACCTTGTGCGGAAGACGATGAGGGGCTGGCCGTGTGAGCCAATCCTCGTCGGGCGCGACGAGAAATATGACGCGATGGCCGCGGCGGATGTCGGGTTGACGGCGTCGGGGACCGCGTCAACGGAGCTGGCGATCAACCGGACGCCGATGGCGGTCGGCTATAAGGCCGATCCTTTGACGGCGTTCTGGGCGAGGCTTGTCAAGACAACGCCCTACGCCTCAATCATCAATGTCGTCGCGGATCGTTTCGTCATCCCGGAATTCATCCAGGAAAATTGCGACGGCCGGCTGATCGCGTCGGCTCTTCTTGAACTGTTTGAGGATCCTGGCGCCTATGTCGAACAGGCCGCCGGCTTTGATGTGTATTTGAAAGAGCTCGGCGTTGACGGTCCTCCCGCCGCCGCTCTGGCGGCCGAACGCATCATCGCATGGGCGGGGAAGGGCCGTCTGCGCGCCGCTCGAAGATAACGCTTCGCGCGAAAGCAGTGTCCCGATTTGGCGAGCCGCCTGGGCTCGATTCTTGCTGATTGGTCATTGAATTCGCGCGCCTTAGCGGTTTGCGTTAAGGTAAGCGGTGGGAATTGGAGCCCGTCCAATGCGGATGTTGTCTGGACTGATGGCGGCTGCGAGCTTTTTCGGCATGGCGCAAGGCGCGGGCGCGGCGCGCTTTGAAGCCTCCAAGGTCTCATTTCAGGACATAACCGGTGAAGTGATCATTACAACCACCGGGGGCGACAGCATTGACGTCAACATCCGCCAGGGCAAGGTCTACCATCAAGTCGCTGCAAAGATGGTCGATGGCGAACTGGTAATTGTGGGCGAACGCTGGCGGGACGCAGATGCGCGCGATTGCTGTGATGATCGAATTCGCCGTGTTGAAAATCTTCAACGCGAGCGCGTCGCCGCCGTGGGAGCGGCGCCGAAGGATCAGAACTCATTTTTTGAAGAATTTCCAGTGATCGAAGTTTCGATGCCGCGCAAGAATGATGTCGTCTTCTCGGACGCGCGCGTCAAACTTTCAATGGACAGGCTGGACGGCCGGCTTACGCTCGACGCCTGTTACGTGTACGGAGAAACCGGCGATCTCGGACAGGCGACCATCGGCGTAGTTTCAGGAAGTCGACTTGCAATCGGCAACGTGAAATCGATGCTCGAATTGGACGTTTCGGGCAACGCGGCGGTGACCGGAGGATCCGCAGCGATGGCCGACATTGATATCGCCGGGGCGGGCGACGTCATGATCGGCGCCGTCGACGGGATGCTGGACGTTTCGATTGCGGGGTCGGGGCTGGCGCGCGTTGCGCGCATAGACGGTCCGATGACGGTCCGCATCGCAGGAACGGGCGCGGTCGCCGTTCAGGGCGGAAAGGCCGACAAGATGACGGTGACGATAGACGGCTCTGGCGGCGTAATTCATGAAGGCGTCGCGGTCGCCCCCACCTTGCGGCTCTATGGCTCTCCGACCGTCCGCCTCGGCAGCGTCGAAGGCCGCATCACCCGCCATGGCTACGGCGAGGTTTATGTCGGCGGCCGGCTCGTTGCGAAGCGCTGATTTTCCGGCTTTCCGCCTGGCAGGGGCAGAGGGACTCGAACCCCCGACCCTCGGTTTTGGAGACCGATGCTCTACCAACTGAGCTATACCCCTAGGCGCAGGCGGGTCTCCGAATAGGGCCGAAGCCGGCTTAATTCAATAGCCGGACCCGGCGGCGGCCCTTGACGGGAGCGTCAAAAAGTCTACCTAAGCGGCCATCTTCCGAAACAATCAGAAGGTGGGGCGCGTCGGGATCGGCGCACGAGAACCCTTGCCTTCCGGAGCAGAGGATCTGGGCGCCATGGCAGGCGAAAAGAAGAGCGGTACGGGCAAATCCGGCGCGGGCGCGACCATCGAAGGCGTTGCGGAAGAGGTTCAGAAGAAAAAGAAGCGGACCGGACTGGTTGAGTTTTTGAAGCAGGTTCGGGTCGAAGGGGAAAAGGTCACCTGGACGACATGGAACGAAACATGGGTTTCGACGCTCATGGTGCTCGCCATGGTCGTCATTATGGCGATTTTTTTCCTTCTCGTCGATCAAACGCTGAAGTTCGGCGTTTGTACGATTCTTCCAATCGATTGCGCGTCCCAGAGCCGGTAACAGGATTAATCCCTCAGCAGACGGATCAAGACCATGGAATTCAAATGGTACATCGTTCACGCCTACTCGAACTTCGAGAAGAAGGTCGCTGAAGCCATTAAGCAGGCGGCGGTCGAAAAAGGCATGTCCGATCTCTTCGAGGAAGTTTTTGTTCCGACTGAAGACGTCACGGAAGTGCGCCGCGGGCGCAAGGTGACGTCGGAACGGCGATTCCTGCCGGGTTACGTGCTCGTCAAGATGATCCTGAATGACCAGACCTATCACCTCATCAAGGAGACGCCGAAAGTCACCGGCTTTCTCGGATCCGGCAACCGGCCGATGCCTGTCAGCCAGAAGGAGGTCGACCGCATCCGCGGCGTCGCGACCGATTCGGTCGAACGTCCGCGATCGACAATTACGTTTGAAATCGGTGAAAACGTGCGCGTTGTCGACGGACCGTTCGCTTCGTTCTCCGGCGTCGTCGAAGACGTCGACGAGGACACGCAGCGCGTCAAGGTCGCGGTGTCGATCTTCGGCCGGGCGACGCCCGTTGAGCTTGAGTTCGCTCAGGTGGAAAAGGCCGCCTGACGGTATCGAGCGACAAAGCCGGAACCCCGGCTTACAATTCGTGATTGCGCGCCGCATTCGCGCCGCATTTTTGTACCGCGGTGCAACAACATCTTGTCCTAGCTAGCTTGATGTCGCGAGGGAACTTGCGATTGCTGGTCGGGCAGGCTCGCGCCTCTCTCCCCCGCGCCATGGGTCCGCCCCGCCAGCGTTCTCGGCAAGCCCGGCTGCGTTTTGCCGGCGCCGGAGGCAAGGTTCCAGTTTGTGTTTGTGCGACGCGTAGACAGTAAGACGCCCGCCGGATCTCTCCCCCGGCGGGCGTCTTCAATCTCTCCGGCAGATCCCCCTTCTATTGCGACCGGTTGCGTTCTCTTGCGATTTTGTAAAGAATCGCCGTTCCATCAAGCAGTTGCATCGCGCTGGGTCCGGCCGATTCCCGGCCTCGCCGGCGCGGCATGCCGGAGGGACGAACATGGCGGCTATTCTGACTAATTTGCGCAACGCGGTGATTGCGGGCTTTGTGCTGGCCGGGGTGCTGGCCGCGCTTTACCTCACCGTGTGGGGCGGCAACATCGACGACCGCTTCATGCGCTTCTTTTTCCGCTGGGCGCATGTGATTTCCGGCGTCATGTGGATTGGTCTGCTCTGGTACTTCAACTTCGTGCAGATCCCGACAATGCCGTCGATACCGGATGACCAGAAGCCGGCGATCGGCAAGCATATTGCGCCAAAGGCGCTGTTCTGGTTCCGCTGGGGTGCGATGTCGACAATCGTCACCGGGCTCATTCTCGCGGCGCTGAACGGCTATATCATGCAGGCGTTGTCGCTCGGCCTTGCCGGCGGAAGCGCCGGACATGTCGCGATCGGCATCGGCATGTGGCTCGGCGCAATCATGTGGTTCAACGTCTGGTTCGTTATTTGGCCGAACCAGCAAAAGGCTCTCAACATAGCGAACCGCTTTCCGGATCTTGCCGCTGACGCCAAGGCGAGCGCAGCACGAACGGCGATGCTGTTCTCGCGCACCAACACCGTGCTCTCGATCCCGATGTTGTTCGCCATGGTGGCGGCGCAAGGCCTATTCGGCGTCTCCTGACATTTTTGGCGCCGCAGCGAAGTCAAAGGCGGGGCGGTCGACGCCCCGCCTTTTTTA
>CALKYG010000410.1 GCA_938003575.1 uncultured Alphaproteobacteria bacterium | reverse complement strand
TGATACTCGTCGACAAGCATATAGCGGAACTTGTCCTGATATTGGGCGAGTATGTCGGGATGCTGCTGGAAGATCGTCAGATTGTGAATGAGAAGGTCGCCGAAATCGGCGGCGTTCAAAGCCTTCAGCCTTTCCTGATAGGCTGAATACAGCGTGATCGCCTTGCCGTCGGCGAAACGCCACGCCTCGTTTGACGGAACCTTGTCCGGGGTCAGCCCGCGGTTCTTCCACCCGTCGATGACGGACGAAAGGCCGCGGCCGGTCCAGCGCTTTTCATCAAGCCCCTCGGCCTCAATCACCTGTTTTGCCAGGCGCGCCATGTCGTCGGCGTCGAGGATCGTAAAGCCCGGCTTCAATCCGACGAGTTCGGCGTGACGGCGCAGGATCTGCGCGCCGATCGAGTGGAAGGTTCCGAGCCATTGCAGGCCCTCTACGCTTTCGCCGATAATCGCGCCGATCCGCTCCTTCATCTCGCGCGCCGCCTTGTTCGTGAAGGTGACGGCGAGGAGCTGCCAGGGCATTGCGCGGCCGGTGAAAAGAAGATGCGCAAGACGGGTCGTCAACGCGCGCGTCTTGCCGGTGCCGGCGCCGGCGAGCATGAGCACCGGCCCTTCGGTTGTGAGCACCGCCGCGCGCTGTTCGTCATTGAGGCCTTCAAGATAGGCGGGCGCGCTCCCGGCCCCGGATCTCGGCTGGCCGGCCATGGCGCGCTCGGAAATCGATGGTTTTACCGTCACGGACAACGTCTATCGCGATGAGAACGATTCTGGAACATTCCTAGGGGAGAGATCCGCCGAATGGCAAGCCTCGGCGACCGAATCTCTCCATAATTCAACAGGTAAAGAAGAGAGGAGACCGTCATGGCGGGCAAATTCGAAATCTACAAGGACAAGAAGGGAGAGTTCCGGTTCCGCCTCAAGGCCGGCAATGGCGAAATCATTCTCGCCAGCGAGGGATACAAGGACAAGTCGGGCGCGATGAACGGCGTTCAGGCCGTGAAAAAGAATTCAGATCTCTTGGCGCGGTTCGAGAGAAAGACGTCCGCCGCCGGCAAGCATTACTTCGTGCTCAAGGCCGCGAACCATCAGGTCATCGGCGCATCCGAGCAATATTCAAGCGAGGACGCCTGCGACAAAGGCATCAAGAGCGTGATGCACACGGCCCCGCTGGCGGGTGTCGACGACCAGACTGCGTAGCGCCGCCGCTCCGGGCTGACCGCCTATTTCGCCGAATTCGTGATCAGCGAACCATCGGGCGCGACTTCAAATCCGGCGGCGTCCTTGATTTCTTCAAGAAGCTCGGCGCAGCCGGTTTCCATAAAGGCCAGATCGTCGATCATGAACTGGAGCACTTCGCCCGCGTTCTCGACGCGCGCCACGGACACGTCGATGCTGGAAGCGGGCGCATTCAGGAAAAACCCGCCGGCCATTACGCGCCAGCGAAACGTGTCCTGCGTCCAGCCGAAGGTGACGCGCGCGTCGCCGACCGACGCGCCGTTGGCGTCTTTCGCCGCGAGCGTCACTTTGAACTTCTCGCCTTCCTTGCCGCCCGTCGGATAGACCGACATCATGACCGCGCAAACCGGCTTCTTGAAATCGACCTTCAGCGGGCGCTTGAAGTCGTCGCGGTAATAGGCGGCGAAGAGGCCCGACGGCGGGCGGATGTAGGCGCACAGACTGTCATATTTGAAATACCGCTGTTCATCGCAGATCTGCCATCTGAGCCCTTTGGAAAAACCGACGCCGAATGAATCCTCGTACTGATCTTTAATCCAGCGGTTGTGGGCGCCGGGCGGCGGTTCGAATGTCATCACCGTGAAGCGCGGATCAAGATTGATATCGGTCGCGCCGACATTGGCGATCGCGCGCGTTCTCGTCGCCGGATTGGTGTCGCCGTCAGGGTCGGGACCGTACCCGTTCTCATTAGCCTGAGGAAAAGACGGGGAGACGACAAAGACCTGAAGCGCCGCGGCGAGCGCAAAGGTCGAACGACCGTGACGGATCGGAGCCATGACCACCCCCAATTGACGGGCGGACAGTCTAGCCCCGGCGCCGGTTTGCGGCAAATCCTGGAAAGGGGCGTGCAATCAACGTCTTGCAGCGCGGCCTATTTCGCCGCGTCCGGACGGGCGAATTCGTCCCACATCTTCATCATCGGCGTGACGTCGGCGTAGTGGCCGTCGTTCCACGGCGAGGTCGGCGAAAGCGTTCCGATCGACTTGTAGTTTGAAATGATGAATCCCGGATACGCCTTGATAATGTCCTGATTGATGCGTCTCGCCACTTCGGCGCCTTCCGCGCTCCAATGATAATCCTTCCACCACTTTTGAAACACCGGGTCGCGGGCCAATTCTCCCGGCGGCAAGAGATGGCTGCCGCCCTCATATCCGCCGATCAGACGGCTTCCCGCTCCCTCCGCGATCGCCTTGTGCTCTGCAAACCGGTCCAATAGCCACGGCGCGGTTGCCTTTACGGATTTGGGTCCGTCCGTGAGGAGGGCGGAGATGCGCCGCCGAAAACCTTCGGGGTCTTTCTTGATTTCAGCGATCCACTTCGGCGCGTATTCCGCCGGTTTTTTTGTGCCGAAAAGGTGGAACGACATGTCATTGAAGTGGCCGTAATAATTCGTCACGGCGACTCCGGTTTTTGGAAGGACGGAGTCCGGATTGACGCCGCTGGCCTTCATGTATTGCTTAAATCCTTCAAGCGCCTGCTGCGTCCGCCAGGGATTCGCCGTATGGGTCCCGATGACGTAAATCACGTTCGGATGGATCTTTCGCCGCGCAAATTCCTTTTCGATGGCGATGACATACCGTGCGGCGAGAACGCCGTATCCTTGCCCGACATTCTTTTTCACGCCGGTTCCTTCGGCGATGGCGAGCGCGTAGTTCGTCGAGATGAAAAAGCCGCCGGCGTTATTCCAGACTTCGTTCCCGGGCTCGATATAAAGCGGCCGGCTCGTCGGATAGCCCGACGCCGCATAGCGCTCAACAAATTCCCGCGCAAAAATGTCCCATTCTGCGCTTGCGAGAATCTCTTTCGCGCGCGGCGCAACCGCCGCCCTGAACTTGTTCGCATTGAGCCTTGAAGGCTTGTGCTCCCAGCGCAGGGCCGGGTCGGCCTGGCTGATCGGCGAGCCGATCTGCAAGGGGACCGTCAACCAGACTTCAACGCCGGCCTTCACGCCGAGATCGAAAAGCACTTCATAGGGTATGCTGTAAAAGGGAGGTTCCGGCCACGACATCGCGGCCCTTTGACCCCACGCCTGCGACATTGTCGCGATCTGGTCGAAGCGCCGCACCGGCAAATTGTTCGAATACTGCAGATCCATGGTGCGGGCGATATCATAGCGTTTGACGTAACTGATGAACTCCGGGTTCCAGATTTCGCCGCGCTCCACCAGCGACTCATATTTGCGGCGATAGAGTTTGACGTCAGAAACGCTGCTGTTGATCGATCCGAATCGAAGGACGCCGCCCTTCACCTGGGGCGCGGACAAAGAATAGACGACGCGGTTCTTCTCGCGCGTCGAAGGCGCTGCGCCCTCCCATCTTTGCATGTAGCCGCGGGCGTCGCCGGTCCAGGAAAGCACATACTCGTCGGCGTAATAGCCCCGGAAATTTTCAGCGCCTGAATAGAATGACGCATTCTCCGCGAATTTCGCGGCGCCCGCTTTGGCCGTCGGCATGCGCGTTTCGGGATCGAGGAACCCCTCTATGACGGCGGCTTGTCCGTCGACTCGCTGCTTGGGGCCGGTTTCAAAACTCCAGTCGGCGTCGCGCATCTGCGCCATGTTGAGAAACGGCTCTTCAAGATTGTAGGGCGCGGCCGGACCGATTCCGATCTGCAGCTTGTAGGTCCGGGGATCATCGCCGGCGGCGTTCGCAGCAACTCCGCTCAAAACTGCAAGGGCGGATATGGAGAGTGCGGACGCTTTCCAGTTCACAGACACGCGGGTAGGACTCCTTGAAGGTCGCGGGACGCCCGGCGCCGGCCGTCCTTCCGCTGGGGCGCGCCGCGGCGACGGCGGGAAGCGGGCTTGAGCGATGTCATCTCTTCAATCTTGCTCATGCGAGCATATACAGTCGCCCGCCGCGGACAACCCTTCAGGTTTCACCGCCGGCGTCCGATTGCGGCGCGCGGCGCCGTCATCGCGTTCCCGCGCTTAATGCGGCTGTTGCGCAATATGGCCGTGACGAGCCGAAGGCGCTGAAGCCGACAACACTCATCACTGGCGGCGGAAAATCGATCGACGATCTTGATCGACAAGCCGATGGCCGCGTCACAGGTCCGGGGCGACCCAGCCGCGCCGCGCCTCGACGGAAAAGAGACGCTCGCGGGTGTAGAAGCGCAGTGGATAGTCCGTTTCCGCAAGCGGCGATGCAAGGAGGCGCGTTGCGCGGGCGCCCAAACTTTCCTCTTCGTACGGAGCGAGAAAATCGGCGACATGTCTCAAAAACAGGAGCGTGATCGTATGATGGTAGCCTTGTTTGTCGTCATTAACGCCGCCGACCGATTCATTATAGCTGCGGATGAGGCCGGGCGCGGCCGCTTCAGCGCCTGCAAGGCCCTCGCGCGCAATCAGCACGCTCGCAAAGACAAGGTGGGCCGGATGCGTCCATTCAACCTTCGGCAAAGTCCTGCCGATGAGACCGTCATAAATATGCAGCGCCATAGTGTCGGTCACATTGTCGCCGGCGCGGATAGGCTTTGGATTTGTTTCGCTCATTGTCATCTCTCGGCGGTTGCCGCTGCGGCGACGCTCGTCAGAGCCGCCGCCCTCAGGGCTTGGAAAATTGGCGTAAATTCGTGGGGCGACGCCCCAAGGGAGATCAGAACGTCGCGGCGAAGAGCGGCCTGTCCGGCCCGACCCCGGCGCGCTTCATGCCGTCTCCGTTCCAGGCGAAGGCGATTTCGCCCTCTCGCGAAACGGCGATAACGCCGCCGTTGCCGCCCTGTCGGGCGACGTCCTTGATGAGTCCCTGCGTCGCCTGACCGAGGTCAGCGCCCTGATACCGCACGCGGCTTGCGACGTCCTGGGCGCCGCCGGCGAGAATGAAAAATTCACCGAGCCCGGTGCATGACGCCGCCACATATTTATCCGCCCAGGTGCCGGCCCCGATGAGGGGCGTGTCGCCGACCCTTCCTTCCAGTTTGCCGAAGACGCCGCCGGTCGACGTCGCAGCGGCAAGGCGGCCGTTTGCGTCGAGCGCCACCGCGCCGACTGTGCCGTGCCCCAGTTCATTCTCAAGCATTTCCGCGCCGGAAACGCCGATCGGCGTCGTGTAATAGGCGGCCGGATCATTGACGAATTCAAGCCCGTTCCGACGGCAGAAATTCTCGGCGCCGCGCCCCGCCAGCATGACGTGAGGGGTTGTATCCATGACGAGGCGCGCGGCCTTGATCGGCGATTTGACATGCGCAACGGCGGCGACTGCGCCCGCGCGCCGTCTGGAAGCGGCGTCATCGCCGGGAAGGCCGCCCGACATGATCGAAGCGTCGAGTTCGACATAACCGGCCTTGTTGACGGCCGAACCGCGTCCGGCGACATAAAAACCGGACTGCTCCATGTCCTCGACCATCGCCTGCACGACGTCGACAGCCTCGGCGCCGTCCCGGAGCATCGCTTCTCCGCGTCCGCATAGCTCGGCCAGATGCGCCTCCGCGCGCGAATAATCGCGTCCGGCGCGCGCGCCTGCGCCGCCGTGAAGGGCGAGCGCGATCTTTGACGTCCTCGACATAGCCGCACCTTTGGTCGCCGCCTTTTAACGCATTTTCGCCGGTAGCCAATCGCCGGCGGCGGCTTTATGAACGCGGTCCGAATGGAAAAGAAACAGGGATCAGGGCCGATGACCTATCTGGCGCTCCTTCGCCACGGGCAGAGCGAATGGAATTTGGAAAATCGCTTCACCGGGTGGGTCGATGTCGATCTGACCGAACAGGGCAGGGCGGAAGCGAAAAAGGCCGGCGAGCTTCTCAAGGCGACCGGCGCCGATTGGTCCGCCGCTTACACGTCAGTTCAAAAGCGCGCCATCCGGACGCTCAACATCGTCCTCGACGAAATGGATCTTCTCTGGCTGCCGGTCGAGAAAGACTGGCGTCTCAATGAGCGGCATTACGGCGGCCTCACCGGCCTCAACAAGAAAGAAACCGCCGACAAGCATGGCGACGAGCAGGTGAGGATCTGGCGAAGAAGTTTTGACACGCCGCCGCCGCCGCTTGATCCGTCGAGCCCGTTCAATCCGGCGAAGGATCCTCGCTATGCCGGTCTCGGCGACAGGATTCCGCAGGCTGAGTCATTGAAGACGACGCTGGCGCGCGTCGAGCCGATGTGGGAATCGAAGATCGCAACACGCTTGAAGAGCGGCGAGTCGCTGTTGATCGTTGCGCACGGCAATTCCCTTCGCGCGCTGGTAAAGCTCCTGCTCAACGTGCCGGACGACAAGATTGTCGAGGTCGAGATTCCGACCGGCAATCCCTTGTTGTTCGAATTCGCGCCCGGGTCAGTGAAGCCGGTTTCGGCGCGCTATCTCGATGAAGCGCGCGCTACGCCGTTGCCTCAACTCGCGAACTCTTGAGGGCGGCGGCTTTCAATTTTCGTTCGCGGATCAGTTCGGCGACTTCGTATGCGACTTGCGCGCCCGGTATGAAGCTCGAAAGGAAGTGTCCGATGACTTCCATGTCGCCGGACAATTTCGCGCGCTTGCGCGTTTCGTCGATGTAAATCTCCCCGCGCATCGCCTGCATCAGCGTCGCGACATCGGTTTCAATGCGCGCGACCGCGGGGGTGTCGCTGCCGCGCCGCGCGGTCATCTCCTGATTCATGAAATAGTAGGTGTAGGGAGTATCGTCGATCTTCACCTGAATGACGTAGTTTGCATGAGGGATTGCGCTCTTGTTGGCGAACATTTCGACTGCGAGCGCAACCGAGTCGGGCACAAGGTCGTTCGAGTGAATGCATTCCTTCGGCGCTGAGGGGCCGGGCTGGTTCATGAAATACTCGATCGCCCAGAACATCAGTTCGCGAAGCGCCGGGCGCAACCCTTCCCCTGACTCGGTGAGCCGGTACTGATTTCGTCCGTCTCCCGTCGGCGTGACGATTCCGGCCTCCTCGAGCTCCTTCAGGCGCTTGCTCAGGAGATTCGTTCCAATGCCCGGAAGCGAGGCGTGCAGGTCGCCGAATCGGCGAGGCCCAAGAAAAAGTTCCCTGATTATGAGAAAGGTCCAGCGTTCGCCCAATAGGTCGAAAGAATAGGCCAGAACGCAATCCTGATTATAAGTCCTTGACATCAAAGCCCTTTTCCAAAGCGTTTCCCGGCCGCGCGCCGCCCTCGCCGGGGCGGCGTCATTATCGAGCGCGGGCAGTTTAACAAAATTTCCCTCGCTCGACAAAAATGATATTGACACTTTAAAAAACAATAGTAAATAGGATCACATTGTTGACAAGAACAAGCCAAACGCGTTCGCTACCCAATCGAAAGGAAACCGCCATGAAGAACATTCTGATCGCCGCCGCCGCTTCCGTCGTCGCCCTCGCGGTCGCTCCGGCCCACGCCACAAGCAGCTCCGAACAGATTTCGCTGTGCAAATCGGCCCTCGAAGAACAGGGCATCGCGCCGTCCGACGTCTTCAAGAAAAAATTCGTCAACATCAAAGGCGCCGCGCTGAAGACGATCACCTTCAAGCTTCTGCCGCTGGCCGGCGGAGACGCGCAAACCGCGGAATGCCAGATCAAGGGCGGCAAGGTCGTCGGCGCCGCGATCAAAGCGTAAGATCGGTTCGTATCGCTCGCCCCTGAAACGAGCACCAGGGAAACGCCCGCAAACCCCTTCGCGGGCGTTTTCTTTTTCTTCTAATTCTTTCCAAGCGACCGGTAGGCCGCGCGCGTCATCGCCTCGCCGTTGATGAATCCGCCGCCCCATTTTTCATTCAGATCCATCAGCGGGTCCGCCTTGACGACAGCCTCCTCGGAAAGACCCCTGTCAACGAGCTTCCGGATCCGTAAACGCACGTCTCTCAGCATCTCAACATAGCTTTCGAGGTCGGCCTTCGAGGCAAGAGGACCGTGTCCCGGTATGATCCGCACATCGTCGTTGACCCCGGCGAGCGCCGTTTCCAGTGCGGCGATCGACCCGTCAAGATCCCCGCCCGAGGCGAGGTCGATGAATGGATAGCCGCCGTTGAAGAACAAATCCCCCATATGAACGACGTTGGCGTTCTTGAAATAGATGATCGCGTCGCCGTCGGTGTGCGCGGGGTCCGGGTGACGAACGCGAATTTCATCCCCATTCCAATGGAACGAGATTTCGTCGTCGAACGTAATAACGGGCAACGCCGCCTCGGGCGCCGGCGGGGTTTCGCCGCTCTCGCGTTTCAGCCCTTCTTTCAGCCGCTTGCGGACATTCACATGCGCAACGATGACCGCGCCTCTTTCTTTAAAGGCTTCGTTCCCGCCGGTGTGATCGCCATGCCAGTGAGTGTTGACGAGAAACTCCACCGGCTTGTCGGTGATTTCGGCGATCGCGGCGGCGATCTTGCCCGCCAGCGGCGCGAATTGATCGTCGATCAGGAAAGCGCCGTCCGGTCCAGTCGAAAGCCCCATGTTTCCGCCGGCCCCCTGCAGCATGAAGATCCCGGGCCGGACCTCCACGGCGGCGATCTCAACATCGCCGAAATCGCGCTGCGCGGCGGCCGGAGCCGTTGCAAGGGCCGCGAACGCGGCGAGAAAGGGGGTCATTTTCATTGCCGGCTCCAGTGTCCGCCGACTTCTTAACCCATCGCGGGGAATGATAAAGCCTGCGGCGTCTTTCAATGTTGCGGGGCCTATTCCGCCGACATAAGAGGAAGCGTCTGGAGGATCGATGACCTGGAAGCCTGACAGCTGGCGGAACAAGACCGCGCGCCACATGCCGGCGGATTATCCTGATCCGGCGGCGCTTGCGGCTGTCGAAAGCGAGCTTGCGACGTATCCTCCGCTTGTGTTTGCGGGCGAGGCCCGGACGTTGCAGGCTGAACTTGCGGCGGTGGCGGAAGGCCGCGCCTTCCTCCTTCAGGGCGGCGATTGCGCTGAGAGTTTCAAGGAGTTCAGTCCGAACAACATTCGCGACACGTTTCGCGTATTGCTGCAGATGTCGGTCGCGCTGACTTTCGGCGCGGCGATGCCGGTCGTGAAAATCGGACGCATCGCAGGTCAATACGCCAAACCAAGGTCGGCGCCGACGGAAACCGTCAACGGCGTGACGCTGCCGAGTTATCGAGGCGACAACATCAACGGCATGGAATTCGACTCCGCCGCGCGAACGCCGGAGCCGC
>CALKYG010000409.1 GCA_938003575.1 uncultured Alphaproteobacteria bacterium | reverse complement strand
GTTATGTGCGAGCATGCGGAACGGCTGTGCGAGGCGCCACTCGGGGAAAGTATTTGTGGAATAGCGTTGGTGGAAAATCGCGATTGCGGAAATGAAGCGCTCATCGCGAAGGTCGAGATAGAATCCGTCGATCTCCTCGGCGAGGAACATGCCCTTATAAATAATTGACCGTGTGGAAAGCGATGAGACGTAAAAGTCAGGGAGATTAGTCTCGCCGACACGCTGTTCAATACGCCGCCGCACGAGGTAGAGCGCGCGTTCAAGTTCATCCCTGGCGCGGCCGTTCGGGTCGTAGAACAACACCTGCTCGATCTCCGGCCGTACAAGGTTGGCGCGAACGCCAAGCGCGCCCGCGTCAACCGGCACTTGCCGCCAGCCGTAAACGTTGAACCCGGCGCGGATGATTTCCGTCTCGACAATCGTTCGGCACTGGTCCTGCGCCGAAAGGTTGGTGCGCGGCAGAAAGATCATGCCGGCGCAAAGATCGGACTGGGCGGGCGTCTTGCCCATTCGCGCCACATAGCGGCGAAAAAGCTCCTGCGGGATGTTGACGAGCAGGCCGGCGCCGTCGCCCGTCTTGCCGTCGGCCGCGACGGCGCCGCGATGCCAGACAGCCTTCAGCGCGGCGATCGCCATGTCGACGATCTCGCGCCGCGGCTCGCCGTCAAGCGCGGCGACAAGCCCGACGCCGCAGGCGTCACGCTCCGACGATGGGTCATATGCGCCGGCATCGATGAGCTTTTGACGGTTTTCGAGATAGGTTTCGATCTGGTTTTTCATTTTTTCGCCGGTCGATTGAAGAGGTTATTCTGCGGCGAGGAGAGTCGTATCCGCGGTCCCAAGGCGCGTGATAATCTCTGCGGCGGCTTTTCGTCCGTCAACGATCGCCCATACGACAAGCGATGCGCCTCGGACGATGTCGCCGGCGGCGAAGACGCCGGGAAGACTTGTCTCGAGCGAATGACGCGCGGTTTCAATCGTGCCGCGTTTCGTCACCTTGAGCGCCGACGCGCCGAAGAGCGCCGGAAGGTCTTCCGGTTCGAAGCCGAGCGCCTTGACGACGAGGTCTGCGTTGATGGTGAAATCGGATCCCTCGATTTCATGCGCCGCCCTTCGTCCAGACCCGTCTTTTTCTCCGATACGCATCCTTACGGCGCGAACGCCGACGACGCGCCCCATCGCGGTTTCAATCGACTTCGGTGCGGCGAGCCACTCAAACGCCACACCCTCTTCCTCCGCAATTCTTCTCTCGCGCGCCGAGCCCGGCATGTTAGCCCGGTCGCGCCGGTATAGGCAGGTGACGCTTGCCGCGCCTTGGCGGACGGCGGTCCTGACGCAATCCATCGCGGTGTCGCCGCCGCCGATGACGACGACGCGCTTTCCCTTTGCGTCAAGGCGTCCGGTGACGAGATCCGGAACCGTGTCGCCTAGGCCCTTGCGGTTAGACGCGATGAGATAGTCGAGCGCCCGTATGACGCCATCCGCGCTTTCGCCTTCGACATCAAGATCGCGCCCTTTGTAGACGCCGGCGGCGATCAGGACCGCGTCATGGCGTTCGCGCAGGTCTTGCAGGGAAGCGTCGCGGCCCACTTCAAAATTAAGCCGGAACTTGACACCCGCATCTTTCAGACGCGCGATACGGCGAGACACGACGGCTTTCTCGAGCTTGAAATTCGGAATGCCGTACATGAGAAGCCCGCCCGCGCGATCATGGCGGTCATAAACAACGACTTCGACGCCTGCCTTGCGCAATTCCTCGGCTGCGGCGAGTCCCGCAGGGCCGGCGCCGATGATCCCGACCGAGCGGTCAAGCGCCCGACCGACCTTGATCGGCTCGACCCAGCCCTCGTCCCAGGCGGTCTCCGTTATAAACCGCTCGATCGCGCCGATCGTGACCGTGCCATGTCCGGATTGTTCGATGACGCAGGAGCCTTCGCAGAGCCGGTCCTGAGGGCAGATGCGCCCGCAGATCTCCGGCATGTTGTTGGTCGCCGAAGACAGCAGATACGCTTCCTTCAGTCGGCCCTCCGCGGTTAGCCGGAGCCAATCGGGGATGTCGTTCGTCAGCGGGCAGTGATTCTGGCAGAAGGGAACGCCGCACTGGACGCAGCGCGACGCCTGCGCGCCCGCTTCGAGGCGCGCGAAGTCGCCGTAGATCTCATTAAAATCGCGCGTGCGCTCGTTTGCGTCGCGCTTGCGCGGCGTCATTTTTGCGAGATCGGTAAACTTCTGCATCTCCGGGGCGTTTCCAGTCATCTTTTTGGGATGCGCGGCGAACGGATCGGCACGCTCGCACCGTCCATTCTCGTGAATCCGCAAAAACGCTAC
>CALKYG010000408.1 GCA_938003575.1 uncultured Alphaproteobacteria bacterium | reverse complement strand
CTTATCTCGACAATCTACGGAAACGGCCCGAGGTTTCCCGCGATTATGGGAGCCCCCGCCCCGAAGGCTTCCAGTGCCACCAGCGGAACCACTTCATGACAGACTGACGGCAAAACAACCGCTGTTGCATTGCGATAATAGGCGCTTAGCTCTTCAGAAGGTCTGCTCCCGAGAAACTTTATATTCCGTGCGCCGCTCGCCGACGCCTTCAGGGTGTCTGCATAGTCGCCATCTCCAATAATGACGAGATCAAGCTGCTGGCATTCACGTATGGCGGGTATGACGTCCTGAAGCCCTTTCAACTTCTCAAGACGCCCGACAAACAGGAGATATGGCCGCTCCTGCAATCCTGGATCGCTTCCCTGCTCGTCGATCTCAGGAAGAAAGGACGGCAAGACGATCATTTCACGATTAAAGCCGAAGCGCCTGTGATTGTCGGCGCTCGACTGGCTGAGCGCAATGAATGCGTCAATGTGAGCCGCCTGCTTTTGCAGTAAGCCGGTCAGCCGCCACAGTTGCGGCGGTCGCCGGTAGCTTATCTGACAGCTGAAGCATCGTCTTCCGTCGCAGATTTCGCGGTCATAACGCCACAGAATATGCGTGGGGCATACGAGCCAATGTTCATGCGCCGTATAAAGGCGGACGCCGCTCCCTCGAGATAGAATACCAGGTCCGCCGACTGCGGAAACATTATGGAAATGTGTAATGTCAAACTGGCTTGAGAAGAATTCATTCAGCGCCCGTCCATGCGCCAACGGCCGTCCCGTCTGATGGGTGACCAGCGCGGCCGCAACGCCGATGGGACTTTCCAAACGATGCACGGTCACGCCCGGCGGCTCTTCCAGGGGTCTTAGGGAGCCTCGTTGTTTGGGCGCCAGCGCCTTGTATGTTTCCGTATCGTGAAGGACATGCACTTCGCACCCCAGTCGCGCGAGCGCGTGCGCCATACGGCGAACATAGACGCCGTCACCGCCGAAATTGAATGGAGGATAGAATGTGTTGATGAGCGCGATCTTCAGTGCGCTCATTTGTTGGCTTCCAGTCCGAAAAGCATGATGCGGGCTCGGCCGCGCGCCGATTTATTGCTTGGCGCGCTCCATTCGCTCAAGATCACTCCAATCACATGGAAAACGGCGAGTACCCCGATTGAAATTGCGCCCATTACATGGAGATCGCCGAAAGGCCTTTTGAAATCGCGGACCGCCTTCATACGAGCTTGGTCGAACTCGCCAGCCCTTATTGCCTCAACAGTCGCGGTTTCACCGTCGATCGCGAGATAGTCGATCAGCGCGCCCCCGAACGGCGGAAGATAGAGGACGGTTGTTGCAAAAACCATCCCTGTAAGCGCGTTGGCCGTCAATAGCAGATAAAGCGACGTCGCAACCAACCGGCTCATGGGCGAGCGGCCGGCGAATTTGAAACGCAGGCCGCCTCTTCCTAACTGCTTGATCATTTGTTGTAGGTCCCTCGGCCGTACGAGGACGTGACGAAATCGTTCCTGCTCAGGCCCGATGACAAATAGCAGCAGCCTTAATAAGAGTAAGACGATCATGACATACCCAATGATCGCGTGCGCGAGCATGATCTCAAGTTTGAATTGGGCAAGTCCTAAATCGCGACGAAAGTAAAAAGCAGCGCCGCTCAACAACAGCATCGTCACTGACAATAGCAGAACCAGGTGCAGGCGCCGAAGCCATTTGCTGTATGGCCTGTCGACTAATCCGGCATTCTTCATCAAGCGCTCTCAGCCAGCTTCAAATCAGTCTGGCTATTCACGGTCGCCCGGGTCAGAAACACTTTGCCGCCGCGCAGTTCAACCTCAAAAGCGCGCAGTCTGAAGGATGAGCAATTAGACTGACCGTCCTTCCACGAGAAACGCAAGCCGTGGCCTGGACAGTGCGCCTGATCGCGATCATGCCAACCGTCTACAAGGTCGACGCCGACATGCGGGCAAAGTCTCGAATAGGCTTTGACTGCGCCGCTTTCATCCTTCCAGAGCATGACCTTGGCGTCAGCAAAATCCACCGCCGCCTTTACGCCCGAATCGAGCTCAGAACAATCGCATGCCGGACCGTCTTCCATCCGATATTCATGCACAAAGGTCTTGGTGTTGACCCTTTCAAGTCTTGGCCTGGCTGCGTACGAAGGCCGGCCGCGATGCTGACCCGCCGGAAACACTTCCAGCGCCCGATACCGCCCGTTCTTGATGTCGTTAGAGCTGTGCCAGTGCTCAAAGTTAAATGGCGCCTCATCGTTGAATTTCGGCTTGCCGGGATTAATCCTCGTCGTGAGTGCGACCCTCGTCGTATCAGACACATTTACCTGTGTTGAGTGCAGCATCTCCGGATTGAAAAGAAGAAGCTCGCCAGGCTTCAGGTCCACCTGGTGCGGCTCTGATACCTGCTGACCCTTTGCGAGATACATGCTCTTCTCATCGTACTCGACCGGACGCCCGAACATGTCCGGGTAAAGAATAACCGTATTGTCGACATTCACCCCGTCAATGGACCACCAGAGGTTAATTCCATCGAACGAGTGGCCGTACCAGGTGTCAATATGAGCGCCGTGCGACCGCGCCGGTTTCGCCAGAGCGCCGTGAAACTGGTCCGGGTCATAGGACGAGTTAAGCCTCGGCCGTCTTATAGCTCTTGAGGCCTGGTTAACAATGATCTTCGGATTTCTCAGCGCCGAAATCGCATGATCCCAAAAATCCGCCTTGGCTACATCCGGCCTTTCCGCCGTCTTCGCTTTCTTCGCGACTTCAAACGGAAAATGAATACGGATTACGATCAGATGATCGACATAGAAGGGATCAGTCAGTCCAATATCTTCCTTGCCGACGCGATAGCTCCAATCGAGAAGAACCTCCTTTAGAGCCTGCCTTACATACTCTTCGAGCACGAGGACTTTCTCGGTGGGGAAATGCCTGTGAAGCATGGAAAGGCCGTCTCGTCGGACGCTTGGCTCCGCGTCGGCGCCGGCGACGCCCGAATAGAACGCCTCGCAGACGACCGGGTAGACCTCCTCATGCGAAGCGCAGCGATCGAGAATGTAGTAAGCCCCCTTCTCGAGGATCGCTGAAGCGTCCGCCTTTCCTTGTTCGCGCCTTGAGATCGTCGCCATTTGAGCCCCCGGTCAAGAAATTGACCAAACAGTTAAATCGTAAATCCATCAAGCAAATATTACACCATGGCATCCCGTCCGCGGCAGCGACGTCAGGTCGCAGATTTGGCGCGGATCAGCGCTTTGATGGCGCCAGGCAGCTTCCGGTCCGACAACACGCCGCCAGCGAGCATCGCCGTTGCGACGCCCCCGGCCGCAAGTTGATCAAGTCTTACGATGGTTAAGGTTACAATTACCAGAATTGCTGTCGCCGCCGGGATAAGGTTTCCCATGAGATCGGGTCGCACGGGAAGGCCGCTGGTCTTGGTGTGAGCCACATACCAAAGTCCGAATGCGCCGATAACGCAGGCGGCGGCAGCCCCTGACCCGCCCGATTTCACTGAGAGCAAATAGCCGAACCCGACGACGCACGCCGCATTGACAACTTGGGCGGCAAGCAGCGAGCCTTGCCGCTTTCCGGCAACCAAGAGCCACCGAGCATTTCCGGAAGCGAGAATGATTGCGCCGCTCCAGGCCAGAATCCCGAATTCGCGGCCTGCGCCTTCGAAATTCCGACCGAAGACAATTCCCATAATGAAAGGTCCAAACGTCCACAGCAGGGACGCGATGATTACTCCTGTCCAGGCAGTCACGCGCACCGAAGCCGACATGATTCGGGCGAGCGCAACCGGATCATCGATCATTCGGCGGGCGATCAACGGAAACATGTTGAAATAATAGACATAACTGAAGGTCATCAGGGAAAGAATGAGGCGTTGCGAAGCGCCGAATTCCGCCGTCTCAAGATCATTGGCAGCTGTCGCTACAACAAGAATCGGAAGGTACTGGGCCAATGCGTTCACGAACGACGAGGCGCCGAGTTGACTGCTCTCACGGAGGAGTTGAACGCCTGAACCAAAATCGTAGTGCGGACGCGCCGGCCTGATTGAAAAATAAGCAAAAACCGAAAACCACAACGCTACGGCGATTGCTGAAAGGAGATCCGCTATGGCGACGAAGACGACGCCGTTCGCTTGCGGAGCGAGCAAATACGCCGCAATGAGGAATACCGCCATCTTAAGGGTCTGGCCGAAACCGGCCACGCCCATCTTCTCGTTAGCCTGAAAAAACCAGTTATGGTTGAACGGAATCGCAAACAACCCAGCCGCGAAAATCCAGAACAAGGCGTCGGGCGCGCTTGATCTGGTTGCCGCCGCATAAAACAGCGCGAGCAGGGGCGCCACGAATATGGCAAGGGTCAGCCGACCCGAAATCACCGCTCCCAAGACCCTGGTCGCTTCGGCGTCGCCTTGGGATATTCTCCTGACGCCGACAGCGCCGGTGCCCATCTCAAGCGCGATTGCGCCAATCGCAGCCATCCCGACCGCGGTTTCAACGGCACCGTATTGTTCGGTTGAAAGCGCTCGCGCAAGCCAGGCGAATGCCACAAAACCGAAAATCTTCGAAATGAACTGGCCGGACGCGAGAATGAGGAAGTCGTCAATCAGGCGGCCAAAGCTGATAATCGACCGCTTTTCTTTTTGAGAGCCCATGCGTTCTTCAGAGCTCTTCATTTCACGGCAGACCTGTAAACAGTCACTTCGCCGCCCGAGAGCGTCCCCGAAAACCTCCCCATCAACTCGAATTCCTTATCGAGTTCGCTTTGGATCTCACGGTAATAAGCGCGCGCATGCGCCGGAAACGCCGTCACCACCCAAACACGGCCGCCATGTTCCTCAAGCGACCTGAATTCATCGACCGATTGAGGCGACGGCCAGTTCAATCCGCGATAATCATTGAAAAAGACCGACGACAATCCGAGTGCGACCTTAATATCCGCCTCAGAGGCGTTGCGCTCAATCATGGCGTAAGCGCCGTCGAAATCCTGCTTGGGCCGTCTGAAATTCGTCATCAGCAACGGCAATGAGGCGCCAATCATCACTGCAACGCCGAGCGCCTTCAGCCTCACATCAGAAAGTCCCGTTCGGTCTGCACTTTTCAGATACTTCGCCGCAATCTCCGCGAACCAGAACGCGCCGACGACGAGCGCTGCAAACATGAATCCGATATCGACAAAGAAATAGCGCGGCCAGACCCGCATGGAAAGCGATGTCAGCACAATGAATGTCAGCGGTATATGGATCAGGTACGGAATTATGATCCACCGTCCTCGCTCGAGAAGGCGAACCACACCCAATACGATAAACCCAAATGCTAATGGAAAGGCGAAAGACAGAACGCCGAAACTTTTCAGACTCTCAAATAACGTCCAAAGCGGATTCCTCCAATCCAGAACTTGCCGGGTGGCGTCCGCGCCGGCACTTGAAACGGAACCGAGCGTCGCCGCCATTCCCGCCAACATCGGGCTGAAGATCGCAATAACGATTGCGGCGCCCAGAACATAACCAAGTGCAGGCCCGCGAAGCCAGACGCCGAGCTGTGACATTCCTTCGCGTCTGCTCACCACAATCGCCGCGCAAATCACCGTCAGACCCTGGGCGGCAACGAAAAAGGCGGCTGAGAGATGAAGCAGCATGGCGATAGCGATCGACAGACCGTAAAGAATCCAATCTCGGTATGTGTGCGATTTAAGCGCGCGGCTGAAATAGTAGGCCGCCAGGGTTGTAAACAGCAACAGCCCGGTATAGCCGCGCGCATTCTGCGAAAACCAAACATGGTGGTACGAGACTGCAAGAAGCGCTGCTGCTGAGACTGCCGCCCACTTCAATCCGTCCAGCCGGAACAGGCGCCATACAGCCAGAATCGAAGCAGCGCCAAAGACTACAGCCGGAAATCGCAGTGCGGCGGGTGTTTCGCCGAAAACCGCCGAAAACCCTTTCGCCAGCCAAGTATAAAGCACGTGGTTGTTCAAAGAGCCGTAAGTTTTGATGAGTTCGGCCGACGGAAGACGGACCGATTGAACAAGCGTGATGATCTCATCATACCATAAACTGGCGTCAAGGTTCACAAGCCGAATAGTAAAAGCGGCAATGACTATAACTGCAATCGCTACAAGCTCGGATCGATTCGCCGCTTGATAACCGGACGGGCTGCTCATTCTCGATTCTCGGACTTCCATTGATCCAGCCAACGGTTGATCTCGGAACGAGGCAGCGTGATCTTCTGTTGAAGCGGTTGGTCGATCATCGATTCCAGGGCCGCGAAGTCATTGCGCGCAATTGTCGGCAACTGAAAATCGCGACCCATTTCTCGCGCCCGATTATCGATTTCGATAATGATTGTCCGCCTGCCCTTCTGCAGAGCTCTGATCCCGGCATGCAACCTGTTCCCCACATAGTCTAGATCGATTTTTTCCATCAGCAACGAATCATAAGCAGGAAGGTTCGGCGCTATCAGCTCAATGGCTGGAAATAAGGACCGCAGATAGTCCTGATCCGCATAGGTTTGCACCCAGGCGAATACTCGTTCATATTTCTCCTGCAGTAATCTGAGCAAGGCGGCGTCCGCGTCTCGGTCCTTCATGTAAGTGTTTAGCGTGGTGACGACATTCTGCGCTTTCGCCGCCGGCGTTCGTTCGTTTACGTTATATGGCAGATCCCATAGCGTCGGACAGCCGGTGTTGACCACGTTCGAAAACCCAAGATCCGTCAGCTTCTTCTTTGTGTATTCGTCGCGAACTGAGTGAAGCTTCTCCCGTGAGAATATCGACTTGAACATCCATGCGGCATACGGATCCGGCGGTCCCTGATCATGGTACCAGCCGACCCCCATCATGACGAACTTGCGTCCGAGGGTTGCGTCTAAAGGCGAGAGTTTCCAGACTGACCGGATGCCGACATGCGAACTCAGAAGATTACTGCCGCCTGCAATCGCATAGTCGGATTTTGAAATCATTCCGCGGCTCTTTGCGGACATCGTTTCATGACTGGCGACGCGGTTCACATAGTCATTCGCCAGCGGCGCAGCGAGCTGGTTTCTGACAGCTTCCATTATTATCTCGTCTCCGACATTCGTCGATGCGATCGAAGTATCGAGAATCGTAATCGTGCGGAAGCGTCCGCCGGTCATGGCTGCGCTCCCGCCGGCTTTCTAATGCGAGCGCCAAGGACGACTTCAAAATCCTCATCGATCTCGTCGATTTCGCTGCGCTTCAGGTCTTCGGCGGCCAGACCGTAAAGAAAAGCCGCTGCGGAAAGAACATTTCCGTAACTTGCGATTTTTAGCTCCGCGTCAGGCGCCGCATCTCTTATAAGTGCTTCAATTCCTTGCGCTGTCAGTCGCCAATATTCGCCCCAATCATCGCGGCCGAGTCGGCGAGCGATCTTGCTGGTGCCGTGAGTGGTCATCAATATGGCCCCGCCAGGCTTCAGGATTCGATAGAGCGTCCGCATCGCGGCCCTCATGTCGTAGATCATCTGGAGCGCCTGAGTGAATATGATGCAGTCAAACGCGTCGGACGGAATATGCTCTGCGTCTGTCAGGTCGGCGATGATTGTCGCATCCGGATTGCCGGCGACGACATGAAGCACGTCTATCTGCGAGACGCCTTTGCCAAAGCGCTTGATGTAGGTCGCGTCGCCCAGTTCGAGCGCTCTCCCACAGATGCTCGCAGCATTCTCGGCAAGGAATTTCTCAATATAATAGCGGTCAATAGGCTTGCCGCGATCCATGCCGAATATCCGGCTTATCGGCGTGAGACGCCGCAAGTCGCCCAGTTTCACTTTACCTGTTCGCGGCCATTGCAAGCCGTATTTCCGTTGCGCCTCAACTATGGCCGTTCGCGCATCCTGCGGCAGCAGCCTCCGCGCAAGCTTCAAGAAAAAACTGTCAGAACTCGCGTTCGCCACAATCGCTCCTAATATGCGCTGCGGCGCATCGCGCCTGTTACCGCGTTTCGCATGCTTCGAGCGGCCTTGCGCGCCTGAAGATAGACGCCTCCCCTGCGCTCAAGAAACGCCCGCCAGCGATTCAGGTCGCGATAGTAGAACATCTCGATGCGAGGAAGGTCATCAATCGGCGAATCGCGTCTCGCTTCATCAAGTCGCACGCCGACCGACAAAGTATAATGACGTGAGATGGCTGAACGCACCCTTTGATCGCTGCGTCCGTATGGCGGCGCAAAATGCGGAGCCGCCTTGCCCAGGCGCGTTTCAAGTTCCGCGCGGCTCGCTGCGAGCTCTTCGTTCAATTCGGCGTCGCTGAGCTTCGTAAGGTCGCAGTGCCGCCTCGAATGAGAACCAAATGCAACTCCGTCTTCCGATAGCGCCCGGATTGCAGTCCAATCCAAGAGCGGGCGGGCATCATCATTCGCTCCGAGCCAGTTTTCCTCGCCGCCGACGATGGAAGTCGGCACGAAGACCGTCGCCGGGAAATCCATGCCCTTCAGGACCGGAAATGCAGCGTCGGCAAAATCGCGAAAGGCGTCGTCAAAGGTTATGGCGACTGCGCGCCGCGTCAATTCATGTTCTCCGCGGACCCATTTTTCCGCCGTCGCAAGGTCTATGACGTCGACCTGCGCCGCTTCAATTTCCGCCATTTGGGCAGCAAAATCGTCCGGGGCAATCGAGGTAGGTCCGGGCTCGTTCGAGATCGAGTGGTAGGTCAAGATCGGCAATGAAGAGATGCCGCCAGCCATTTTCGTTAATCCTCCACCACATGCGTCTGGAACTCCTGGCGATAGGACGCCCATTTATCCTTGTTGAATGCGCCGCCTTCCAGACAGTCCGCCGCACCATAGGCCATCGCCAGCGCATGGTGAGTATTATCGTGCGCGAACAGTCCTTGCCTGCCGAAAGTCAATAGTCCGTCTATGCCGGAAATCCAGCCGTCCAGTATGTTGAAATGCGCCTCATAATCCCGGTCATACACTGGATAGGCGTGCGGAAGGCGGCGCGTAAAAG
>CALKYG010000407.1 GCA_938003575.1 uncultured Alphaproteobacteria bacterium | reverse complement strand
TCGAGCCCGATATTTTCGACATTCCCCGTGATGCCGATCGCGAGGATGACGCGGTCCGCCTCGACTGTTTCCGTCTTGCCGTCTTTCGTCTTGATCGTCGCCTTGACGGCGGTGTCGCCCTTGTCGAGCTTTTCAACGCTCGCGCCGGTGATGATCTTCATGCCGTGCTTTTTGAACTGTTTCTCCGCGAAGGCGGAGATTTCCTCATCCTCGGCGGGGAGGATGCGGTCGAGCATCTCGACGACTGTGACGTTTGACCCGAGCGCGTTGTAGAAGCTCGCGAATTCGATGCCGATGGCCCCTGAGCCGATGACGAGAAGGTTTTTCGGCATGACGTCCGGGACCATCGCTTCCTTCGCGGTCCAGATGAATTTCCCGTCCGCTTCAAGACCGGCGGCGGGAATGGTTCTGGCGCGCGCGCCTGTCGCGAGGATGACGTGTTTCGCCTTGATGACGTCTTCGCCGTCTTTCGTCTTTACACGAACCAATGGGGCGGCCGAGCCTTTCTCCAGCTTCGCCGCGCCCATGACGACCTCGATCTTGTTCTTTTTCATGAGGTAGCCGATGCCGCCCGAAAGCTTGCCTGCGACAGTGCGTGAGCGCTTGACGACGGCGTCGAGATCGAAACCGACATTGTCGGCCCTCAACCCGAAATCGGCGGCATGCTTCATGTTGGCGTAGACCTCGGCCGTGCGCAGCAGCGCCTTGGTCGGGATGCAGCCCCAGTTGAGGCAGACGCCGCCCAAATGCTCGCGCTCGACGATGATGACTTTCATCTTCAATTGCGCAGCGCGGATCGCCGCCACATAACCCCCGGGGCCCGCCCCGATAACGACGACATCGCAGGTCTTTTCGGCCATTGGTCTTATGGTCTCCGCTCTATTCGGGCGGGACTATAATGGCTGTTCGCAGAAAGGGAATGCGGCGCGATTATTCCGCCGCCATGCGGCCCGCATCGCGCCGTTTGTCGGCGTTCGCGGCGTCTTCCCACAAAGTCCGCACCGCGTGGGCGAAGCTTTTCCGGCTCGTCGAGAGATATGCGCGATTGTCGGAAAGCTCGCTGACAAGCGCGTGATGCAGCTTCGGCAGGTTGTGATACGGCGTCGCCGGGAAAAGGTGGTGCGTCGCGTGGAAGCGCAGGCCCACGGGCGCGATCAGCTTCGACACGATGTCGTCGGACGGCACGTTGATCGAGTCGAGATATTCCTCGAGCTTGTTCACCGTGACGTCGCCCGAAAAGCGATAGGCGTGAGCGCCGAGCGTGCGGATTGAATTGGCGAAGAGGATCGTCGCCGTCACCGCATACCAGACGCCCGCGACGCTGAGCGGCAATACGCCCTGCCAGATTGCAGCCGCGACGCCGACGGCAAGAAGCGTCGTCGCCGTTTCCTGGATCAGCCAGGTCTCGTCATCATCCTTGTTCTGCGGGTGGCGGTCATAGGTGAGGTCGATCGCGAGCGAGGAGAAATGCCGCCAGATCACCTGCCGCAGCGGGCGCACGATCCATGACAGCGGCGTCAGGATGATGAAACGAAACGCCAGCAGCGGCGGCAGAATGAAAGAAAGGAGGACATAGCCGACGGTGCGCCACGGCCGGCCGGCGCCGAAGGAGACATATTCCCCGTCGCGCGTCGATCCGTATACGCCGGGGCGGTGATGGTCGATGTGAACGCCGGTGTAGGAATAGCTCGGGATGAGAAACGGCATGCCGGCGATGATGTTCCAGACGAAACGGAATGCTCCGAACGTCCCTTTTTTCAGATGCGCCAGCTCATGCGTGAACAGCACGGCGCGGAAAAGCGCGAACGCGGCGACGACCGTGAGGGCGATCTGCGCCGGCGAAAACGGCGCGGAGAGGAC
>CALKYG010000406.1 GCA_938003575.1 uncultured Alphaproteobacteria bacterium | reverse complement strand
ACCTCTGACCCCCAGATTCGTAGTCTGGTGCTCTATCCAGCTGAGCTACGGGTGCGCACGCGCGGTCTGAAGCGCGAACGCGCCTTAAAGCGCATAGCCGCCGAGATTGCAAGCGCGGCCCGGCTCAGGTCGGCGGAGCTGCAAGGGTCTGCTTTTCCGCCTCAAACACCCCCCGGGCCACGGCCCGCGCGACGCAATCGGCGGCAAGGCAACCGATCCTCGTCAGGTCCAGCGGACCGCTGATCGAGAGACCGCCGGTCGCAATAACAAAGATCACGTCGCCGTCGGTCGGTCCGTGAACCGGGCGGATGGACCGCGCAATCCCATCCTGCGCCATGACCGCGACGCGTCTTGCCTCGGCCTGGGTCAAATCGGCGGAGACCGCGACCACGCCGATCGTCGTATTCGATCTCGGCATGGCCAGTTTCGTGTCTGAAGGCAGATCGATCGCCGGTTCAGGGCGCTTCATCGGCCAGGCGCCGCCAAACTCGCTTCCGATTTCAAACGGCGCCGCCCAGAAAACGTCCGTCCCGGGCATTCTGACGGAACCGAAGCTGTTCACGGCCATCAGCGCTCCGACCACAAGCCCGTCTTCGCAAACATAGGAAGCCGACCCGAGTCCCCCGGGTCCCGCGCCGGCCCTCGCTCCAAAGCCTGCGCCGGCGCGCCCCAGCCTGACGCCTCGCTTTGCGCGTTCGCATGCTTGCGCGCCGAGCGCCGCATAGGGCGGCGCCGCCCGCCAATTCTTGTCTCCGCCATTGGCCAGATCGTAGAGAATCGCCGCGGGAACGATCGGCGAAGGCGGGATGGATGGGTTCGGCGCAAGCCTGAACCCGCGCCCCTGCGATCCGAGCCAGGCCGCAACGCCGTCAGCGGCGGCGAGGCCGTAAGACGAGCCTCCGGAAAGCACGATCGCATCCGCGCGGTCGACGAGCGTGGATGGATCAAGAAGGTCGGTCTCGCGCGTGCCGGGGCCGCCGCCGCGCACGTCTCCGGCCGCGACGGCGGGCGCATCGGGAAGAATGACCGTTACGCCGGAACGGACCCTTGAGTCTTCAGCCTGACCGACCTTGACGCCCGGCACGTCGGTTATGTCGTTAAAGGAGCCGGTCCTGGCGGCCATTTCCTGATCTCCAATTGAGTCGCCGCAAAGAATAGACCGCGCTCCGCTTGCGGGATAGACATTCACACCGATCGTGAGAACGCCGCGCATCCGCTGCGGTCAGCAGCGCGCAAGGCGCGGGAGAGAATTGGCTGCATGCGAATAAGAACCCTAGTCTTTGCGTTTCACATATTCATGCTCGGCGCGCCCGCGTCAGGGCGGCAGCCGGCGACAATCGACGCGGACGAAATTCAAAAGGCGGATGCGTCAGGGAGCGCCTCCCTGCTGTCCTATCCGTCGCTTTTCCATCCTGTTGTCGCGGCCAACGGCGTTGTCGCCGCGCAGGACATGCGGGCGGCGGAGATCGGCCGCGATATTCTCGCGAAGGGAGGAAATGTCGTCGATGCGGCGGTCGCCGCTGGGTTCGCGCTCGCCGTGACGCATCCGCAGGCCGGCAATCTGGGCGGCGGCGGCTTCATGATGATCAAGCTCGCCGGCAGGGAAGACGTGATTGCGATCGACTTTCGTGAGGCGGCGCCGTCGGGCGCGACACGCGACATGTTTCTCGATGAAAACGGCGACGTCGACACCATGCGCGCGCGCTTCAGTCATCTTTCAACGGGCGTTCCAGGAACGGTCATGGGCCTTTTGACGGCTCACGAGAAGTACGGCTCGAAATCTCTGCGGGAAGTGATCTCTCCGGCTGTCGAGCTGGCGGAGAAAGGCTTTCCCGTAACCCGGGCGCTCGCCGATTCGCTGAAGGAATACCGCGAGCGATTTGCGCGCGACCCCTCGACTGAGGCGTATTTTCTCCAGCCGGACGGAAGACCTTATGAACAGGGCGAGATCCTCGTTCAGAAGGACCTTGCAAAAACCCTGAAAGCGATCCGCGACCGGGGAGCCAAAGGGTTCTACGAAGGACGCGTGGCGGACCTTATCGTCAATGAAATGACGAGGAACGGCGGACTGATCACCCATGACGATCTGAAAAACTACCGTGCTGTCGAGCGAAAGGCGGTGCTAGGAAGCTATCGCGGCTATGAAGTCGCATCCATGCCGCCGCCGTCGTCGGGCGGCGTTCATCTCATCGAGATGCTGAACGTGCTCGAAGGATTTGACCTGAAGTCGATGGGACACAATTCGGCTGACTATCTCGGCGTTCTCGTTGAATCGATGCGTCGCGCATACGCCGACCGATCCGAATATCTTGGCGATCCGGACTTCATCAGCGTTCCGGCCGACCGACTTCTCGACAAGGCTTATGCGGCGCGGCTGCGCGGGCAGATAAAAGTCGGCGCCGCGACGAAATCGGAGGCGGTCAAACCCGGTCTCGGGCCGCTGGAGGAAAGCGAGCAGACGACCCACTATTCCGTCATGGATTCGCAGGGAAACGCCGTCGCGGTGACAACCACCCTCAATTTTACGTTCGGCAATTCCTATTCCGTCGACGGCGCCGGTTTTCTGCTGAACAACGAGATGGATGATTTTTCCGCAAAGCCCGGATCGCCGAACGGCTTCGGCCTGCTCGGCGCCAAGGCGAATGAAATTGCGCCCGGCAAGCGGCCCTTGTCTTCGATGACGCCGACGATCGTCCTTAAAGACGGCAAGACGGTGTTCGCCACGGGAACGCCCGGCGGTTCGACAATCATCAACATCGTCCTGCAGAATGCGCTCAATATAATCGAATTCGGCATGAATCCCATGCAGGCGAATGCGGCTCCCAAGATTCATCACCAGTGGCAGCCCGACAGAATCATCGCCGAGCCGGGAATTCCGGTGGACACGATACGCCTCATGAAGGATCGCGGCTTCATTTTCGCCGAGACGCCGGACGGCGGCGTTTTTCAAAGACCGATGGGGCGGACGAACACGGTCATGACCGACGGCGCAAGCCTTCTCGGCGCGGCTGACCCGCGGGAGCCGGATGGCGGCGCCGCCGGCTATTGAAGGGCCGCTTTTTGGGCGTCCTGCGGCAGCGTGAGTTCAAAAATCGTTCCGCTTGCGTCGCTTTTTGCGAGCCTCAGATCGCCGCCATGGGCGCGGGCGATCTCGAACGCGATTGCGGCTCCGAGGCCCGAGCCGCCGGGCTTGAACGAGCCCTTGAACGGTTCGAACAGATGGTCGCGCGCGCCGTCAGGGACGCCCGGTCCGTTGTCGGCCACGGATATGACGACGCCGTCTTCATTCATTGCGGCGCTGACTTTCACGACTTTCGATCCGGAATCGTCAGGCGACGGATCCTCAGCGGAATCGGTGAGCGCCTCGACCGCGTTGCGCACGAGATTGAACAGCGCGCGATAAAGCTGCGTCGGGTCCGCCGTTATCGTCAGGTCGGCATCGACGTCATTCTGAACGGTCACGGCGATCGACGCCGTGTCGTCGAAAACGTCGTCGACCAGCTTGGCGAGATTGACGTTTGACGTCTTGAGCGCGCCGGGCTCCATTCGAGCGTAACTCAACGTGTCTCTCGATAACGCGATGGCGCGGTTGAGAGAGGAAATAAGACGCGGCGCGAGTTTCCTGACCCGCGGGTCTTCGCTCTTCGCGAGCCTGTCAGACATCAGCTGCGCGGAGGCGAGGATGTTCCTGAGGTCGTGGCTGATCTTGGAAATGCCGGCGCCGAGCGCTGCAAGGCGCCGCCTCTCTTTCAGCAGGTTCTGAGTGCGCCGCTCAAGCGAAGCGAGACTGCGTTCCGCGACGCCGATTTCGTCGTTTCTCTTTCCCGGCTCGTGCAGGGACGCCTCATCTTCGGGGTTCTGCTCGAATATGATCATGCTGCGCGTCAGCCGCCGAACCGGCCGGACGATCATCCTGTCAAGCGACCAATAGACCAGCGCCGCCGTCAGACTCGAAATCACCAGCGAGAGCATGAGCACGTTCTGCGCAAACTGCATGAGGTCGCGACGCAACGCCGCCTGCGACACGAACATGTCGACGTAACCGCTCGACGCATAGCGCGCCTTCCCGACCACCCGGATCGAATGGTCGCCGCGCGATATCAGCGTCGCCCACGCATCGGAGACATGCTGCTGGGGCATGTCGTAGTTCAGGTTTACGAACCGCATGATTCGCGCCTGATCGGCCGTCAGCTTCGGCGTCATGATGAGCATTCTCGCTCCGTCCCGATCAAGGGTGACGCCGAGAATGTTGGCGGTGGCGAAAAGCTGCTCCGCCGTTTCCGGCCCGATCATCTCCTCGCCCGGCGCATCAAGCGCGAGCCCGACGAGATAAGCGGCCTCCAGCCGGTCATAGAGCCAGTTCAGCCGCTGCTGCGCGACCGACGGGATCAGGACGACGACTTCCGCCATGAAGACAAAGAGGATGGTCAACGCCAGCAGCTTTGACGACAACGAGCGCCCGAATCGTCCGGCGATTGTCTGCTTTCCCGTCATGCGGCTTCGCCGTTTGAATCGCTCAGTTGAATTTTGACAATAGCCCGACCAGTTTGCGCGTCCGTTCCGAGAAAAGCGCCGGCGTATAATAGGCGCCGGCGGCGCGTTTGGAAATCTCCGATCGCGTCGGATAGGCGGCGATCATGTTCGTGAAAGCGCGAATCCTGAGATTGTTGGCGACGGCGAAGGCCCAGATCGCAATGAGATCGCCGGCGCCCTCGCCGACGATCGTCGCGCCGAGAATTCGTCCTCCCTTGCCGATGACGGCCTTGATGAAGCCTTCGGTGTTTCGTTCCGTCTGCGCGCGATCATTATCCGTCAGGCTCCATCTCGCCACGGAGAATTTTTCGCCTCGCTTCCCGGCTTCGGACGCCGAAAGCCCGACGCTCGCGACTTCCGGATCGCAATAGGTGACCCGCGGCGCCAGCGCATCGCGGCGCTTCGCCGGCGCCTTGAAGAGTATGTTGCGCACAATCGTCGATGCATGGTCGCCGGCGACATGGGTGAACTGAAGCCCGCCTGCGGCGTCGCCGATCGCATAGACGCGCTTGTTGCTGGTTCGAAGCCTCGCATCGAGCCGCAGCCTGTTTCCGTCGAAGTCGATCCCGGCCTTTTCAAGGCCGAGCCCGGCCAGGTTTGCGCGTCTTCCGACAGCGACCAGCAGATGCGAGCCCTCGACAATGCTGCCGTCGTCGAGCGTCAATCGCACAATGCCGTTCGATTGAGCGGCGTGGACCGCCTTGGCGTTTTCCCGCAGCGTCAGTCCCTCGCGCTTCAGCCTTTCCCGGACGACGGCGACAGCGTCTTCATCCTCGTTGTTGAGGATCGTATCCGCCTCGATCAGTGTGACGTCGGCGCCGAGACGGCGATGCGCCTGCGCAAGCTCGACGCCGATCGGTCCGCCGCCGAGCACGAGCAAGCGCCCGGGCCGCACGCGGTTGTTGAAGATCGTTTCATTGGTCAGATAGGAAACGCCGTCAAGACCGGGGATCGGCGGAACGACCGGCGACGACCCCGTCGCGATGACGAAATGCTTTGCAGACACTTCAAAGTCGCCCGCTCTGACTTTGCGCGGTCCGACAAACGCGCCCGCCGCGCGGATAACGGCGACGCCCAATCCTTCAAAGCGCTCGACGCTGTCATTCGGCGCGATTGCGGCGATGACGGAGCGGACGTGATCCATGACGGCGGCGAAATCAATCTGCGG
>CALKYG010000405.1 GCA_938003575.1 uncultured Alphaproteobacteria bacterium | reverse complement strand
TCATTGTCCCGACTCCGTAATCGCAATTAAGAACCATTCGCAATTAGCGCCCTACACCAGCCAGAGACGACTTGCAAGTGATTATTAAAAGCACCCTCTCGGCGCCTTTTCGACGGGTCGAAGCCGGGACGCGGCGGTCGGGATTTGAACTCTCCGCTGCTGCGACTAGGGTTGCCCGATCGGCGGGGGCAGGCCGCGGCTCGCTGGAAAAAGTAGGAGTTGAAGTGAAGAAAAGTTTTCTGTCGATTGCTGCGGCCCTTGCGGCTTCTCCCGCCCTTGCCGGCGATGAAGGATCGAGAACCCTTGAAGTTCAGGATTTCTCAGCAATCGAAATCAGCGGCGCCTATGAACTTGAGGTGAAAGTGGGCGGCGACTACAGCGTCACCCTTTCAGGTTCGGCCAAAGAGCTCGACGGCGCCGCGGTTTCCGTGCGCGACGGCGCGCTTCTGCTTGGGCCCAAGCGGCGCGCGCATCGCGACAAAGGCGGGAGCCGCGGCGAGACATTGCGGGCGGTCGTCACCATGCCCGCTCTCGATCGGCTCTCGGTCTCCGGCGTCGTCGATGCGAGAGTCGAGGGCGTCGACGCCGGCCTGTTCAAGGTCAATCTTTCAGGTGTCGGAGAAGTCGATATTACGGGACGCTGCAAGCGCATGGACGCGCGCGTTTCCGGCGTCGGCGAACTCGACGCCAAGGGCCTTGAATGCGCCGAGGCCGAAGTCGCGCTGTCCGGCATGGGCGAAGCGGCGGTCTTCGCCCGGGATTGGGCGAAAGCGGAAGTCTCCGGCATGGGCGAGATAAACATTTACGGCTCGCCGAAGAGAATAGAAAAGCGCGGCGGCTTTTTCGCTGAAATCAACGTGCACTGAAAAGCGTAGGATATTGGGGCAAGGCTGGGAGAAGAAATATGAGACTCTTGCTGGGTTTCCTCGTCGGACTGGTGATCGCCGGCATCATAGCGGTGACGGCGTTGAAGGTCGCATGGGGCGACGTGACGGATCTTGATTCCCGCGACCGCGGCGACGACAAGACGATGACGATTGACGTCGGCGATTTCGATCGGGTCAGCGTCGCGGGCGTTTTCGAAGTCGATGTGACGGTAGGCGGTGATTACGCTGTCACGCTCTCCGGCAAGGAGGACGATCTTGCGCGGACAAGTGCGCGAGTGGAGAACGGCCGCCTCACGCTCGACACGGCAAAGCGAAATGAGGGCGGCAAGCGCAAATTCGTAAAGCATGGCGTTACCGCAAAGATCTCGCTGCCGTCGCTGAACGCGATTGAGGCGGCCGGGGTCGTAGACGGCGACATTCAAGGAATCGATGCAGAAAGTTTCAGCGCTGATATTTCAGGCGTGGGCGAGCTCACTCTCTCCGGCAATTGCGGCAACTTTGATGCGGAGGTTTCAGGCGTCGGCGAACTTGACGCAAATGACCTCAAGTGCAGATCGGTGAAGGTTGATGTTTCCGGCGTCGGCAGCGCCAGCGTCTACGCGTCTGAGTCGGTCGATGCTGAACTTGCGGGTATTGGAAAAATCGAGATTGCGGGATCGCCGGCGAATGTGTCGAAATCGCAATCGAGCCCGTTTGGCCGCATCAGCGTGAAGTAGCGCCGATCGCCGTTCCGGCGCGCGCGGCCTGCGGCGGTCAGCCGGCTCCTTCGCCCCAGGCGGCGCCGGACTCTTTCATCCCGTGCAACGGATGAACGATGAAGGCGCTTCTATGAAAATCAGGCCGTTTCTTCCTTTGTGCTGTTTTCCAGATACGCTTTCAGGACGGCGGCGCTGTTTCGCTTCTCATCCTTGGCCGCAAAGAGGAACGTCGCGCCGTTCACGCAGTATTTCCTAAGCTCGGCGAGCGCTTCCTTATTGGCGGCGATTTCGGCGCGATAGCGGCGCTGGAATTCCGGCCATTTGGCTTCGTCGTGTGCGTACCACCGCCGCAGCGCCGGCGACGGCGAGATTTCCTTCAGCCAGATATCAACGCCTGCGGCTTCTTTTGTCATCCCGCGCGGCCACAGACGCTCGACAAGAATTCTAAGCCCGTCCGATCCGTCCTTTGGCTCGTAAACACGCTTGAGACGGACCTTCATGCTCCTTGCTCCAGGAACCGGACCTTTGCCGCCAACGCCGCGTTCTCCGCCCGCAGGGCCTCGATCTCCGACGTCAGATTTTCGACCGCGCGGGCGATTTCGCCTGCCGGGAATCGCGGCGTGATGTGTTGCGGACAATTCCAGTCCAGCGCCGCGATCTCGGCGATGACGACCCGCTCCACCGCCGCCTTGTATCCGAGCGCTGAAAATCGGCGAATGATCTCTGGTTCCTCGTCTACGCCGGCGATGCGGATGCGCGTGAGCGCCTTCAACCGCGACCTGCGCGCATAATCAATGAAGAAAAAGGCGGCGCGGTTGTCTGAGGCGATGTTTCCGATGCTGATATATTGCCGGTTGCCGCGGAAGTCGGGGAAAGCGAAGCGCAATTCATCGAGCGTCTGTATGAAGCCAGGCGGTCCGCCGCGATGCTGGACATACGGCCAGCCTGTCTCGGAAACCGTCGCCATGTAAAAATGATCGCGATCGGCGAGAAACGCGGCCTCATTCGGTCCGAGCCGGAAATTCCGGTCGTTCCGGGACATCGCCTCACAGAACTCGCGTGATCCATTGCGAGCCTGCGCCGCCTGGACGGAGGGGGTGAAGGTCAAATCGGCGAAGGGATAGGTCATGCGCCCATAGGCCCGATCGGTTCGCGGCAATCCACCACAGGCAGGCGCAGCGCGCCAGTCACAAGGCCGTTCACGGGAACACGAGGCGGGCGGGGAGCCGCCTCCCCGCCTTCCATCCGGGCCTCAACCGCATTATGACGCCGCCCTATGGAACAGATTTGGACATTTTTGACTTCCAGGCCGACCGATCAGGGCTGGCTTTGGTGGCTCGTGCCGACGGCGTTGCAGGCGCTGGCGCTGATCGTTGCATTGCTGCTCGCCCAAGCCTTTCTGATGTATTTCGACCGCAAGGTTTGGGCGGCGGTCCAGATGAGGAAGGGCCCGAACGTCGTTGGGCCGTTCGGCCTGCTTCAGTCCTTCGCCGACCTCTTCAAGTTCGTCTTCAAGGAAATCGTCATTCCGGCGGGCGCCAACAAGACGCTGTTCCTCATTGCGCCGGTTATCACCTTTGTTCTGGCGCTCGTCAGCTGGGCGGTCATTCCGGTCGGTCCCGGCATGGTGGGCGCCGACATAAATGTCGGGATCCTTTATCTCTTTGCGATCTCGTCGCTCGGCGTGTACGGCATCATCATCGGCGGCTGGGCTTCGAACTCGAAATATCCGTTCCTCGGCAGCCTTCGTTCGGCCGCGCAGATGGTGTCCTACGAAGTCTCGATCGGCTTCGTCATCATCACCGTTTTGCTGCTCGTCGGTTCGCTAAACCTTTCCGACATCGTCAACAGCCAGTCGCGCGCAGGCGGCGGCTTCTGGAACTGGAATTTCATCCCGCTGTTTCCAATGTTCGTCGTCTTCTTCATTTCGGCGCTCGCGGAGACGAACAGGCCGCCGTTCGATTTGCCGGAAGCGGAATCAGAACTCGTCGCCGGATATCAGGTTGAATATTCCTCGACCTTGTTTCTCATGTTCATGATCGGCGAACTCGCGAACATCGTTCTGATGTGTGCGATGCTCACGACGCTCTTCTTCGGCGGTTGGCATTCCCCGCTGCCCGCCGGCTGGGCGCCCTTCCTCGACCAGATTCCGGTTTTCTGGTTCGCGTTGAAGACTTTTTTCTTTTTCTTCATGTTCGCGATGGTGAAGGCGATCGTGCCGCGCTATCGTTACGACCAGTTGATGCGCATCGGCTGGAAGGTCTTTTTACCGCTGTCGCTGATATGGGTGGTGCTGGTTTCCGGCGTTCTTCTCGCCTTCCCGGATTTCGCCGCCTATTTCCAGAGCTGGAGGAGCTGAATGTCGCGACTGGGACAGGCGCTGAAAGGCTTTATGCTCGCGGATTTCGTCGGCGCTTTCTTTCTGGCGATGAAGTATTATTTCAGGCCGAAGGCGACGATCAATTATCCGTTCGAAAAGGGCCCGCTGTCGCCTCGTTTTCGAGGTGAGCACGCTCTGCGGCGCTACGCTAACGGCGAGGAGCGATGCATCGCGTGCAAACTTTGCGAGGCGGTGTGTCCGGCGCAGGCGATAACGATTGAGGCCGAGCCGCGGGATGACGGTTCGCGGAGGACGACGCGGTACGATATCGACATGACGAAGTGCATCTATTGCGGCTTCTGTCAGGAAGCGTGTCCCGTCGACGCGATTGTCGAGGGTCCGAATTTTGAGTATGCGACCGAAACGCGCGAAGAGCTTTTTTACGACAAGGCGAAGCTTCTTGCGAACGGCGATCGCTGGGAGCGCGAGATCGCGAAAAATCTCGAACTCGACGCGCCGTATCGGTGAGACCGGCGGGCTTGGCCCGCAAATGGCCGGGCCGCGCCGGCGCTTCTCAATTCGCAGCCGACAATCTCAAAAAGACGCCTCGGCCCGCGCCAGGCACGCGTTCGCCGACGACCGCATTCCCGAACCCGTTTCTGTTAGAGCCGGCGAGATGATCGCGATACAGCTTGTCGGCGATATTCTCCAGACCCGCTGAGAGTCTTACGCCCTCTGTAATCTTGAAGTTTCCATAAAGGCTGAGCACGACATATCCGTCGGAAGGCGTTTCTCCGTTCGTGACGGAGACCTTGTTCTGGCTTGCAGCGCCGCGCGCTTCGAAAGTGGCGCTCCAGCGCGACGCCTCCCAAGTCAGACCAAGCGTCGCGCTCGGTGCTGCGATCCGATATAGATTGTCGTCGATATCGCGCCGCTCGCCTCTTACATAATTGAAAACGCCGTCAAGACGCAGCGGTCCGGCGAAATCCACGCCTGCGTCCATGTCGACTCCATAGAGCCTGGCGTCGACATTCGCCCATCGCAGCGGCGTCGGATCGCCGCTCGACGCCGACACCATTTCAATTGCCGTGTCGACGACGTTGGGCGTTTCGTCAAAAGGAACGCCCTGGACGTAATTGTCAATTTGTCTCAAATAGATCGTCGGACGCACATAGGCGACGCTGCTCGCGTAGTCGACTCCGATCTCGGCGATCAGCGCCGTTTCCGGCTTCAACTTGAAATCGCCGACATAAGTGTTGCCGTCGGCGAGCCCGCCGCTTGCATTGAGCGGCAGCCAGCCGAACCGCTGGATATAGCCTGGCAAGGCGGTTTTGCGCGCGAGCGTCGCTCGCCATGTGAATCCGTTTATCGGCTGCGTCCAAAGGCGCAAGACGGCGTCCGCCGTCGTTTCAACGCCCCTTCTTTCTGAGTTGTTGAATGCGCTCGCCAGCATCGCTGGCGCTGCCGGCAACGCCGGCCCGAAGCTCGAGATTCCCGCCCCGAATTCGTGATGGTCAATGCGGAAGCCGATCTCGCTTTCGATCAGTCCGGTTGCGCCGCGCCATTCGACGAATCCGCCGATCCGCTGTTGATCGATGTCAGGATAGGGCTTCACGAAGTATGCGTTGTTCGCCGGATTCACGATGTTCATGTCGTGCCGGACAGTCTCGATTTCGGCGCCGAGTTTCGCTGTTCCTCCGAGGGCGGCGACTTCAAGCGACGCTTGTGCGCGATCCGTTGCGGCGTCCGACAGCGCCTCGCGCCTCATGGTCGGCGGAGGCGCCGGCCTCAGGTCGAAATTATTCATCGCATGGGCGACGGCCATATGATCAAGAGTGAGCCTGAGCGTTGCAGTCCCGACAGGCCCCTCGTAAGAAAGTCGCGCGAAGTCAGCCTCGAAAAATCGAATGTCCATCGGGAACGGGGGATTGCCGCTGGGCCCGGTCTTCTGACGGCGGAGGTCAAGAGCAAGCTCCCCGCCTAAGATCTTTACGCCTGCCGAAGCGCCGAAAACGGATCTTCGATAGGACGATCCGCCGATTTCACCGTTCTTGAACTCGGTGTCGGCGCCCTCTTCGTACGCGCCGAGGGCGTTAATGCGCCATGCCGGCGAAGCGGCGCCGGCGACGCCGCCGCCTGAGATCCCATTGTTGACGCTCATCCAGGAGGCGACGGCGTCATAATGGAATTCGGTTTCGCCGCTTGTCGTGAAATCGACTCGCTTGAAGACTGCGTCGGCGCCGCCGGCAAGGCCCGGCCCCTTGGAAACGGGACTGACGCCGCGGTCGATGACAAGCGATGCAATCAGCGGCGCGGGCGCATAGTGGAAGGCGGGGTCCATCAAATTCGGGCCGCCTGACGCAAAGCGCTGGCCGTTGACGCGAAGGTTCAGTCGCTCGCCGAACAGGCCCCGGTATTGCATCTGACCTGAGAGTTCTCCGTTTGCGATGCGGGCCGCGCCGGGGACCCGGGCCGCAAGCAGGGTTATGTCCGCGCCCTGGTTCGGCGCTGCTCCGGGGGCGGCGACTGTTTCGGTCACAGTCTCTCGTCTCGTTCCGGTGACGATGATCACATCCTTAAGGGCCGGCTCGACGGGTGCGGATTGGGCGTAAGCGGAAGGAGCGGCAAGGGCAGCGAGCCCTGCGCGCAGCAAAAAGCGCATTGTCACAAAAATAAACCTTGATCTCCGGCGAACGCCGGGCGTGAAGCGTCTTGAATTTCGCGAAAAGACTCGGCGCTATGTCAGCGACGGCGGCCCTCGGGCCGGCGGGGGACCCGGCGCCGCGAATGGTGACGGCCTGTAAGCCGCCGGTTTCGGCGCGAGACTGTCGCCAAAAATGGCGATTGCGAATTCGGGCGTCGCCAGCGGGGCTGCGATGAATGCCGCTGTCAGCGCGAACGGGCAGTTTTCTGAAGATAGAGGCTCATCGTCGTCAGCCGGCGTCCCTCCAAGGGAGCCGGGCTGTGAATAGGCGCCAAGATCAGGATCAAAAGAGAGGAGCCTGAGCTCGGCTCCGCCGCAGACGGTGATCCCGATTTCGCCGCTTTCCGGCGACGCGAGCATATATCCGGCCGGCGTCGCGGCGCGAAGCGCGAACACGACAATGGCCGCGATTAGTGGGATTGCCCGCGCAAGTCCGGATGAGATCTTCAGTCCGCCCATGGTCCGTGACGGGTAGGCAGGTCCCGCATCGCAGTCAACGCGACAGTTTAGTGCCGGGAAGGCCCAAGACCAGGTTCCGGTCCACGGACGCCCCCTCTTGTGGAAAACCCGCCGAGAGAGACCTTTCGGCTCCGTTGCTGCTCCCTTTGCAAACGCGAACGGCGCGGTCTAAAACCCGCCGCAATTCAACCGGCGCTTTCGGCGGCAAACCCTTGTTTCCGGCGGCGCTTTTGTTCAACCCGTGGGACTGGCGGCGGCGTCGAGCCTTGAAATAGGGACGCGGCGTCGCCTGAAATACGAACATGACACTTGCCGCATTAGCCTTTTGGGTTTTCGCGCTGTCCGCGGTCGCGTCCGGCATGATGGTCATCTCGGCCAAGAATCCTGTTCATTCCGTTCTTTTCCTTATTCTTGCGTTCATCTCAGCCGCCGGTCTGTTCGTGCTGATGGGGGCTGAATACCTCGCCATGCTCTTGGTCGTCGTCTATGTCGGCGCCGTTGCGGTTCTGTTCTTGTTCGTCGTCATGATGCTTGATGTCGACTTCGTCGAAATGAAGCAGGGCTTTCTTCAATATCTTCCGATCGGCGTCGCCATAGCGGGCCTCGTTGTCGTTGAACTCATTCTCGCTTTCGCAGCGTGGAAGATGCCGACGGACGCGCAGTTTGTAGCGGCCCATCCTGTGGCGACCGAGGGATCGCCGCTCGCAGCCCCCGACGCCCCGACCAATATCGAAGGACTAGGGCTCATCCTTTACACGGACTATGTCCACTTTTTCCAGATCGCCGGCATGATATTGCTCGTCGCCATGATTGGCGCGATCGTTCTCACTTTCCGCGAGCGCGGCGGCGTGAAGAAGCAGGATCCGGCGGCGCAGGTCGCGCGCAAACGCGAAGCAAGCGTTGAATTGAAGAAAGTCGGCAGCGGGCAGGGGATTTAATTCGATGATCGGGCTTGGGCACTATCTGAGCGTCGCCGCAGTGTTATTCGCCATCGGCATGGCAGGCATCTTCGTCAACCGCAAAAACGTCATCATCATTCTGATGTCGATCGAATTGATGCTCCTCGCAGTCAACATCAATCTTGTCGCTTTTTCGCAGTTCCTCGGCGATCTGACCGGCCAGGTGTTCGCTTTCATGGTTCTTACCGTCGCCGCGGCCGAGGCGGCGGTCGGCCTCGCCATACTCGTCGCCTTTTTCCGCAATCGCGGCGACATCGCCGTTGATGACGCCAACTTGATGAAGAACTAGGACCCCTTGATGGAGCCTTTCGTCGTATTGCTGCCGCTATTCGGCGCCTTGCTTGCGATGCCGCTCGCCCGCATGGGCGGCCCGCGCGCCGCGGAGCTTTCAACCACAGCGTTAGTCGGCGTCGCCTGTTTAATGTCATGGGCGCTCTTCAAGGATGTCGCGCTGGACGGACACGCGCGAACCATTTCGCTTTTCACCTGGATTTCATCCGGGAACTTCCATGCTGATTGGGCGGTGCGGCTTGATACGCTTTCGGCGGTGATGCTCGTCGTCGTGAATACGGTGTCGTTTCTCGTCCATGCGTATTCAATCGGGTACATGCACGAGGACGACGGACGCCCGCGCTTCTTCGCTTATCTTTCGCTATTCACCTTCGCGATGCTCTGTCTCGTAACGGCGGATAACTTCCTGCAGCTCTTCTTCGGCTGGGAAGGCGTCGGCCTTGCGTCGTATCTATTGATCGGCTTCTGGTTCAGGAAGAAGTCAGCGAATGACGCGGCAATCAAGGCATTTGTCGTCAACCGCGTCGGCGACTTCGGATTCGCACTCGGTATTTTCTGCGTCTTTTATGTTTTTGGCACGGTTCGCTTCGATGAAGTCTTCGAAGCGGTCGCGTCGAATGCGGTTGTCACGCCGTGGCGCGCGTCTTCCGGCGCCCCCATTCATGAACTCACTATCCATTTCCTGAATTGGGATCTTCATGCTCTGACAGTCATGTCGGTGCTTCTCTTCATCGGCGCAATGGGGAAGTCGGCGCAATTCCTGCTGCACACATGGCTGCCGGATGCGATGGAAGGACCAACGCCGGTCTCGGCTCTCATTCACGCAGCGACCATGGTCACCGCCGGCGTTTTCCTCGTTTGCCGCTGCTCCGTTCTTTATGAATACGCCCCGAATGCTGCGGCGCTCGTGACGCTTGTCGGCGCTACGACGGCGTTCTTCGCCGCAACTGTCGGTCTCTTGCAGGATGACATCAAGAAGATCGTCGCTTATTCGACCTGCTCTCAGCTCGGTTACATGTTTATCGCCGCGGGCGTCGGCGCCTATGGCGCCGCAATGTTTCACCTGTTCACGCACGCTTTCTTCAAGGCGCTCTTGTTCCTTGGCTCCGGCGCAGTCATTCACGGCATGCACCATGAGCAGGACATCAAGAAAATGGGCGGGGTCAGAACGCTGCTTCCGCTTACTCATCTGTTGATGGTGATCGGGACGATTGCGATTACAGGCGTCGGCGTTCCGGGCCTCAAGATCGGCGATACGCCTCTCGGAACGGCGGGGTTCGTTTCGAAAGACATGATTCTCGAAAGCGCTTTTGCTGCAGGCGAAGGCGGTCAGGCGTTTGGATTCTATGCATTCACTCTCGGTCTTCTCGCGGCGGTTATGACCGCGTTCTACTCCTGGCGTCTGATCTTCGTCACGTTCTGGGGGCCGAGCCGTCTCCCGGAGAAAGTGAAGAAGCATCCTCACGATGTGCCGAACATCATGCTCTGGCCTCTGGCCCCGCTTGCAATCGGCGCGCTCTTCGCCGGCATGGCCTTTTATAAGGATTTCGTCGGGCCGAACGCCGATAAATTCTGGAATGGCGCGCTTTATTCAGCCACTGGTGCGCAACATGCGCCCGCTGACGAGAAAGGCGCCGCGCCGTCCCATGGTGAAGCTGCGCCGCATGATGCAACACATGAGGAAATCGAGTCCGGCGAAGGTCATGGCGGCGGCCACCATGAATTCCCGGCTTGGG
>CALKYG010000404.1 GCA_938003575.1 uncultured Alphaproteobacteria bacterium | reverse complement strand
TGCTTGGCCGCCGCCTTTTCGCCCTCGATCAGCTTGCCCTGAAACAGCGGAACGAACGCCGCCTGAAACGCTCCTTCCGCGAACAGGCGGCGAAACATGTTCGGGAGCCTGAACGCAGCCCAGAACGCGTCGGCGACCGGATTGCCGCCCGCGCCGATGACGCCTGCGATAAGCACCTGACGCGCAAACCCCATGACGCGGCTCGCCATCGTCATGCCGCTGACCGTCGCAAGGGACTTAAACAGGTTGCCGCTCATGGTGGCTCGCGCATTGACGCCGAATGGCGCCGTCATTGCGGCGGACATTCGGCCTGATTGGTGACCCGGGCGTTAACGCAGTTCGCGACGCCCTCAAATGGCGGATTTGAAGATTGGCTTCGCGCCCTCGGCGAGCAGTGCGAGCAGCCGCTTCTCAATCGACTGCCGAAGGCGGCGGTCCGTTATTTTTTCGCCTTCCGCCGTCTGGACATAAAACGCGTCGACAGCGCGTTCCCCATAAGTCGCGATATGAGCGGAGTTGATCTGCACGCCGAGATCGGCGAGCGCCGAGGTCAGACTGTAAAGAAGGCCCGGGCGGTCGCGGCCTTCCGCCTCGATTACAAGGGCCGAATCGGACGTATCGGCATCGAGGCGCACCGACGGCGGAACGCTGAAAATCGACCGCCGGTCGCCGATCCGCCGGCCGATCGCCGGCGGCGATTCCGGCTTTCGTTTCGCGGCGGAAAGAAGCGCCGCATGCAGCGTCTTCACAAAGGCGGCGAGCGCCTCGCCCGTCTGGCCTTCCGGGGGCCGGATGGCGAACACGTCGATGACCTTGCCGTCATCGAGGGTGAGAGCATGCACGTTTCTGACGTTCCCGCCGACGCCGGCGATCGCGCCCGCGAGGTCGGCCAGCAGCCCCTGGCGGTCGTTGGCGTAGACGATCGCTTCAACATCTTCATCCTGGATCGACGCCGCGACGCCCGCCGCATCCGCGCTGCGCGCAAGTTCCGCGGCGCGCAGAAATGTTTCAGGGTCGATAAGGGCGAGGGCCGCATCGGAGAGGCGCTTCATGAAGGCCGCGCGTTCGGCTTTCGGCCAATCGGCGAGAGCGGTCTCGGCTTCCTTGCGAGTCTTGCCGGCGCGTTCCTCCATCCATTCGAGAAGCGCGCCGTCGCCGCCTTTCAGCCACGCGGCGGCGCCGAAATAGAGCGCGGAGATCTGCTTTCTCGTCCACTCATCCCAGGCGTCGTCGCTTATTGCGCGCAAATGACAGACGGTCAGCACCAGCAACAAGCGCAAACGATCGAGCGAACCGACCGACGCGGCGAATTGGGCGATGGCCCGCGATTCGCCGAGATTGCGGCGATTGGCGGTCTCGACCATGAAAAGCGGACGCGCCGCCGCCCATGCGATTGCGCCGGCCTCTTCGTCATTGGCGCCGAGGCGGCGCGCGACGCGGCCGATGAGCGCCTCGGCGTTCTCGTCCGTTCTCTCCTTGAGCGACCAGCCCGCCTGATGCAGCAGCACCGCAATGAAATGCGCCGCCGGATTGTGCGCGTCGTTCATTATCCCGGTCGCGATCGGGTGTTCGGCCTTCAACGCTCCTGCTGAAATCCTCGACAGCGTTCCGATCGACTGGAAAACATGTTCGTCAAGCGAATAGCGGCGAAAGAGGCCGTATTCGACCCTTCCCGTAATCTGCCCGAAGGATGGAACGTACTTTCCGAGAAGTCCGGTTTCCGACATCACGCGAAGCAGCTTGATCGGGTCCTTCGCGGTCGAGATCGACGCGACAAACAGCCGGGCGACGACGGGATCGCGCCTGACGGCGCTCGTAATCGCGATTGAATTCCTGGAGATCAGGTCAAGCGCATCCGGATGGAAGTCGATGTCGGGTCTTTTGGCGAAGGCGCGAAAATACCGGAAAAGATCGACAGGATTTTTCGACGCCGCGCCGGCGCTGGCGAAGTCGAGCCTGCCGTTCTTGATGCGCAGGTTTATCTTGGCGCCCGCTTCGTCGCTCGACAGCGCTTTCGGCAGCGGCGTCGGCGCGCGATCAATAAGCTTTGCGTTCTCCTCTTCGAGACGCGCCCAGAAGATCCGCGTCAGTCTTCCGATTTCCATCGCGGTGACGAAGTAGTGCTTCATCATCCTTTCCGCCGCCGACATGCCGGCGCGGTCGGCGTAGCCCAGCCGTTCGGCGAGAGCGGGCTGAATATCGAAGGTAAGCTTCTCATCCGCGCGGCCGCGCAAATCATGCAGATGAACGCGAAGGGACAAAAGAAACCGCTCCGCCTTTCTTAAGGACTCAGCGTCTTCCGGCCGGAAAATGGCGCCGCGCTTCGGCGCCTCGCTCAAGGCGCGGCCGTAAAGCGCGCGATAGATCCATCCGATCACGTGGATGTCGCGAAGCCCGCCTTTTCCCTCTTTCAGGTCGGGTTCCGAAAGGTAGCGCGACTGGTTTGAATCATCGTGCCGCCTTTCCTGCTCAACGCGTTTCGCCTTGACGAATTTCGATTTTGACCTCCACCGCAAGAGATCAAACCTCGACTGGAAATCCTTGAAGACCTTTGCGTCGCCCGCGACGAGCCGAGCGTCGAGGAATGCGGTCATCGCCGTCATGTCCTTGTTCGCAAAAGACGCGGCCGATTGGGGAGTATGAACCGCCTGTCCGATCGTCAATCCGGCGTCCCAGAGCGGGTAGAGAACCGCATTCACAAAATTCTTGAGCGCCTCGTCCTCTACGCCGTGATGCAGGATCAGCAGATCGACGTCCGATAACGGCGCAAGCTGCGTGCGCCCGTATCCGCCGGTCGCCGCAATTGCGATCTTGGATTTTCCCGGCAAGGCGGCGAAAGCAGGGTCTGCGATCGTCGTGATCGCTTCATCCATAATTTGCGACAGCCTGGCGACGATGACGTCGCCCCGCGAATATTGCTCCAGCAGTCCGCGGCGGGCCTCGACCAGGGCTTTTTTCAGCGCAATGCCGACGGCGCCGAAACTTTGCCCGGATTTTTCCGCGCCAAGCGCGGCGTTCAGCCTGTCGGCGACGGCGCCGGACCGCAAAATGGAGCCGGTCTCGCTCAAAGTCGCGCCTCGTGCGTCACCGTTGGGGGCTCCATCCCGGAATCCGTCATGCTGCGGCGCAACAAATCAATCAGGTTCGAGCAGGGATTTCAATTGATAGATCGCCGCAAGCGCATCCTTCGGCGCCATCAAATCCGGTTCCATGGCCGAGAGGGCCGTGCGAAGCGCGTCGCTTTTTTCGGTCGCCGGCGCAGCCTCCGGCGATCCCGCGAAAAGGGGCAAGTCCTCGATCGCGCCGCTCCGGCGCCGGTCGCTTTCCAGCCGCCTCAGGATTTCGTTCGATCGCGCGATCACTTCTTTCGGAAGCCCGGCGAGCCGCGCCACCGCAACGCCGTAGGACCTGTCCGCAGGCCCGTTCCCGACTTCATGGAGAAACACGACGTCGCCGCGGAATTCCTTGACGCGCATCGACACATTCTGAAGGCGGGGCAGGCGATCAGAAAGGGCCGTCAATTCATGATAGTGCGTCGCAAACAGTCCGCGGCAGCGATTGCGGTCGTGCAGATGCTCGACACAGGCCCATGCGATCGACATGCCGTCGAATGTCGAGGTGCCGCGCCCGATCTCATCAAGAATGACGAGCGATTTCGGCCCCGCCTGATTGAGGATCGCCGCCGTCTCGATCATTTCAACCATGAATGTCGACCGGCCGCGCGCAATGTCGTCCGCGGCGCCGACGCGCGAAAAAACCCTGTCCGCGACGCCGATATGCGCCGATGCGGCCGGGACATAGCCGCCCGCCTGCGCCAGGATGGCGATCAGCGCATTCTGCCGGAGAAAAGTCGATTTTCCCGCCATGTTCGGGCCGGTGACCAGCCAGAGCAGCGCGCCGCGGTCATCGCCAAGCCGGCAATCATTGGCGATGAACGTCGCGGACCCCGCGCGCCTTGCCGACGCCTCGACCACCGGGTGCCGGCCGGCGCGAATGTCGAAGGCGAGCGAGTCGTCAACCACCGGCCGGACGTAGTTTTCTTCAAGCGCGAGGATTGCAAACGAGGCCGCCACATCGACAGCGGCGACGGCTTCCGCCGCGGCTGCAATCTCGTCGGCGCGAGCGACAACCTCGGCGGCAAGCGAGGCGAAAATATCAAGCTCGCGGGCGAGCGCTTCATCGCGCGCTCTTGCAATCCGCGCATCAAGATCGGCAAGTTCAACCGTCGTAAAGCGGACTGCGCTCACGAGAGTCTGGCGATGAACGAACAGGGCGGAATGGGGTCCGGCAAGAAGCGCGTCGCCTGCTGCGGGCGGCGTTTCGACAAAATAGCCGAGCACGTTGTTGTGCCTGATCTTGAGGCTCCTGACGCCGGTCGCCTCGCGATATCGAGACTCAAGTGCGGCGATGACCCGGCGGGATTCGTCACGCAAGGCGATCGCCGCATCCAGTCCCGGATCAAATCCCCTAGCGATAAATCCGCCGTCGCGCGCCAGCATGGGCGGGCTGTCCGTCAACGCTTCTTTCAGGCGCCGGATAAGCTGCGAGAATCCGGCCCCGCCCTGCGCTTCAAGCGTCCCGGCCGCGACAGCGAGCTCGTCGTTAAGATCAAGACGCGCCAGCAGCGAAGAGAGGTCGCGCGCAGCCGACAATCCGTCTCGAATGGCGGCAAGATCGCGCGGGCCGCCGCGGCCGAGCGAGAGCCGCGACAGGGAGCGCGCCATGTCCGGCGTCCGGCGCATGATTTCGCGGCATTCCTCGCACAGCCGCCGATCCTCTCGAAACCGCGCAACGGACGCGAGTCGATCGTTGATCAGCGCCGCCGACGTCAGCGGCGCTGAAATCCGTCGCGCCAACATCCGCGCGCCGGCCGCTGTCACCGTCCGGTCGACGGCGGCGACGAGCGCGCCCTCGCGGCCGCCGCCGGATTGGGACCTCAGAAGTTCGAGGGACGCGCGCGTCGCCTCGTCGATCATCATCGAGGCGCCTTTGTCGAATCGCTGCGGCGGGCGGAGCGCGGGAAGCCGCCCGGCCTGCGTCAGTTCGAGATAGGACAGCAGCGCGCCAAGCGCCGCGCATTCCGCGCGCGTAAACTCGCCGAACGCATCGAGCGCGGCGACGGCGAAAGTCTCTTTTATACGGCGCTCGCCGCTGCGAGAATCGAATGTCGCCGGCGCTTGCCGCGTCAACCTCGCCCGCGTTTTCAACTGCTCAAGCGGCGCGCGCCACGCAGCGGGCGGTTCATCGAAATCAGGAATTACGATCTCGGTGAAGGGGAGCGCAGCGACATCAGCGTTCAAATCGCCGGCGGCGGTCGGCCTCACGACGAGTTCGCCGGTTGAAATATCGACAGCGGCGAGCGCGCCGTCCGCGCCGCCGAGAACCGCGAGCGCGCCGAGGAAATTACCCTCCGACGCTTCCAGCAGTCCGTCTTCGGTGATCGTTCCGGGCGTGACGATCCGGACGACTTCGCGCCTTACAACCGATTTCGATCCCCGCTTTTTCGCGTCCGCCGGGTCTTCGGTCTGCTCGCAAATGGCGACCGAGAATCCGGCCCTGATCAGGCGCGCGAGATAGGACTCATAGGCGTGAACCGGAACGCCGCACATCGGAATATCCTGTCCAGCGTGCTTTCCGCGTTTGGTGAGCGTGATATCGAGAGCTGCGGACGCTTTCACGGCGTCGTCGAAGAACAGCTCGTAAAAATCGCCCATGCGGTAAAAAAGGAGCGCGTCCTTGATTGTCGCTCTTATGTCAAGATATTGCGCCATCATCGGCGTCGCATCGACGGCGGCGTCGTTGGCGGCGATGCGAATGGCGGGCGAGGAAGCGTCCATCGAACCGGTTCTCGGGCGAGTGAAATTCGGCCCGCCCCGTTTACCCGAGGCGAGCGCCGGAGTCGAAGCCTCCGCGCGCCCTCTTGCCATGACGGTCAATTTGGTGACGATGCCCGCCGATGCCGAAGCGCCCGCCCGAAAAGCCGCTTGAAACGACGATCGATCTTGGCGATCGGACCGCGCCTCTCGTTGCGCGGATCAATCGCCGTGCGCGGCGTCTCATCGTCACCGTGGACGGGGTTTGCGGCCGCGTGATCGTCACGGCGCCGTCGCGGCGCGCCCTGCCCGAAGCGATTGATTTTGCAAAGACGCGAACGCGCTGGATTGCCGCTCAGCTGGTCGAATCAGGGGGCGCCAAGCCTTTCTGCGACGGGCTTGTCATTCCCTTTCGCGGCGCGCCCACATGCATCGAGCACGCAGGCGGTCCGCGCGCCGGCGTGCGTTTCGAGAGCGGCAAGATCATCGCGGGCGGAGACGAGGCCCATCTGAACCGCCGAATCACCGACTGGCTGAAATCGGAGGCGCGCCGGGTCCTGACCGAACGGGCGGACCATTACGCGGGCGAACTCGGCCGGAAGCGCGGATCAATAACGATTCGGGACACGCGGTCCCGTTGGGGTTCTTGCGCGCGCGACGGTTCACTGTCCTTTTCTTGGCGGCTTATTCTCGCACCCCCCGAAATTCTCGATTATGTGGCGGCGCATGAGTGTGCGCATCTCGTTCATCTGAACCATTCGCCGGCCTATTGGCGCACGCTGAGGAATCTCGGGATCGACAGCCGGACCGCGCGCGCCTGGTTCGCGGAAAACGGAAAAGACCTCTACGCCTACGGCGCCGTCAAGGCCGCCTGACGGCCTCAGCCCTGCACGGCGGCCGCGGCCTGCTCGTCGATCAGCGGCGTCACCGGCGCGACCAAAGGATCCTCCGCGATCGCAGGCGGGCGCACGATGAGAGCGCGTTCCATGATCTCGCGCCATATCACGGCCGGCGCGCCGCCGCCGGTGATCTCGCCCATCGGCTTGTAGTCGTCGCGGCCGACCCAGACGACGCAAACAAGGCCGCCGGCATGGCCCGCAAACCATGCATCGCGATTGTCCTGCGTCGTGCCCGTCTTGCCGCGGGATTTATATCGCGAGAGCGCCGCGGCCCTTCCCGTGCCCCAATCCGTCACCGCGCCGAGCATGGCGTTCAGCTTCAGAATTGATTGCGGAGAGGCCGCCGCTTCGACAAAGGCGGTCTTGCGCGCAAACACGCGGTCGCCGTCGCTAAGATCGATTCTGTCGACCGCATGGGGTTCGATCCGATAGCCGCCGTTCGCAAGCGGCGCATAGGCGCCGGCGAGCTGGAGCGGCGTTACGGCGTCGACGCCGAGCCCCAGCGCCGGTCCCTGGGTGAATCCGTCCCGAAGACCCATGCGTTTGGCGGCAAGCCGGACGGCGCCGCGCCCGGTTCTCTCCTGCACGCGAATCGTCGCGCCGTTGAGCGAGCGCGCCAACCCTTCCGTAAGCGTCACGTCGCCGTAATATTTTCCCTTGTAGTTCTGCGGCGACCATTTGCCGACGGAGACCGGCGCATGTTCGACGATATCCATGGGGTCGGCGCCCATTT
>CALKYG010000403.1 GCA_938003575.1 uncultured Alphaproteobacteria bacterium | reverse complement strand
TCCCATCGCGTCAGGATGACGACGTCGAGCCCGCGGCGTCCGAGGTCGAGCCCCATCGCCATGCCGACAGGGCCGCCGCCGACGATGACAATCGCTTTTTTTTCCGTCGACCCGTCCGGCGGCGGAGGCGCAACGCCGATGTCCTTCCAGACCGGAATGCCGTTTCGTTTCGACATGGATGTCAGCCCTGGAGTTGCGCCCACACTTCGCGATCGCGCGCCATCGTCCAGATGCGCGGCCAGTCGACGCCGTCAAATTCGTCCCACAAGCGTTGAACGTCGAACGGCAGGCAATGCTCGAAGATCGGCCACCGCCCGAATTTCGGCGCCAGCGCCGCATGCGCCGCTTCGAACGCTTCTTTCAGCGTGCCTTTCCTCTTATGCACGGCGCCGACTTCGCGGATCATGACGTTCAGGAACTCCCGCGTCTGTTCAACAGCCGCGTCGCAGGCGGCGCTCCCGCGCGCGACCGCGCCGCGGCCCCCGATCAGATTCTCCGCGCGGAACGCTTTGACTTTGTCGAGCGTTCCCGACGCCCATTCCATGTGAAAAGCGTCGCCCGTATAGAGCGCAGCTTCGGCTTCGACGAGGTCGCCGGCGAAAAGGGTCTTCGACTTGTCATGCCAGGCGACGATATCGCCGGCGGTATGACCCCGGCCGCAGAATTTCAGTTCGATCTTGCCGCGATCACCGCCGAGTTCGATCTCATATGAATCGGCGAATGTCTGCGTCGGCCAGGTGAGGCCGGGTATTTCTTCCGCATTCTTGAAGAGGCGAGGCATGCGCCCGAATTCCGAATCCCAGTCCTCCTTGCCGCGCTCTTCGATCAGCTTGCGGGTCGTCTCGCTCGCAATGATGTGTTCCGCGCCGAAGGCGCTGGCTCCAAGGACCCTGACAGCGTGATAATGGGTGAGAACAAGGTATCTTACCGGCTTTTGAGTGTGTTCCCGCAGCTTTTCGAGCCAGTCCCGTGCAGCGGCGGGCGTCGCCCGCGCCTCAAAGCAGACAAGGAAATCCTCCCCCTCGATGGCCCCGACATTCGGGTCTCCTTCGGCCGTGAGGGCGTAGACCCCGTCAGCAAGGATCTCCAGCGTCTCTTTTTTCGGGGCGGTGTCGGCCGAAGAGGCGAAAGGCTTGGACATCGGCGGCTTTCTCCGGTTGCGCGTATTTGGACAAGAGGCATCATAACAGGACGATTGGTGCTAGACTGTCTATAGATTTGAATACGGCGGGGCCGGGCGGCGGCTGCTGGAAGGCGGAGGTCAAGCGATGAGAACAGACGCCGAAGAGCAAGTGGGCGCGGCGGCCGGCGGCGGCGCCCGGATAGCCGATCGCATCCTCAACATTTCCCGCCATCTTGCTCCTGTCGACGAAGTTTTCTCTTTCTACCTGCAAAGCGGCAGCGCCCCGGCCGCGATCGGCGCCGCCAGCGTTATCGGCCCCACCTGCCAACGGACAGGCTGGTATGCGCGGGAGTTCTACAAATCCGACCCCGTAATTCAGAATAGCGACTCGCGCGGGCGAGGAGCGATAATCCAGAGCGTCATCAATTCCAGGGAGATCGAACGGCCGGATTATCGCGAAATCTGCTTTGACCGCCCACGGTTGCGACAGAAAATATCTTTCGCTTCCATGTACGCAGACGGTCGCGTGCTCTGCAATTTCTATCTGCGAAATCCGATCGGCTCAGACCTGATTGCGGCGCTTGAGTCCCTTGCCGCCGTCGCCTTGCCGTCGCTATGGCGCCATGCGGACAAATCCCGCCAATCGGCAGCTTCGATCGTCGACCGCATAGAAGCCCGCCTTGCCGCATCATATCCGGACCTGACATTGCGCGAACGTCAGGTCTGCGCGCGAACGATAGCCGGATGGACAGCGGAGGCGGCGGCGCTGGACCTTGGGATAGGCGCCGGAACAGCGCTTACCTATCGCCGCCGGGCGTATTCCCGATATGATTACTCATCAGCCGGTCAATTTCTTGAACGAATTCTCGACTGACCAAAAGGGCGCCGCGCGCCGCAGCTCAGTTTCCCTAGAATTGTTTTGACGCCCGGACGCCGTAGGTTCTGGGTTCGCCGAGGAATTTATTGTAGCCGATAAAGCCAAATCCGGAAACAGCGTATTCCGTATCAAGAACATTGCGCGCCCAGAGCGACAGGGTGAGGTTGGACGGATTGTGAACGATCGCCATTTCAGCGTCGACGATCGCATAGCCGGCCTGCCGGCGCGAATCGAGCCCTTCGGCGTCAAGATAGAATGCGCTCTGATGCTTCATATTGGCGGAAATCCGGCCGGCCGTCGCGGCGGTCACTCGCCATTCGTATTTTACGGAGGCTGCTGTCGAAAACCTTGAGGCGAAGGGCAGCGGGTTGCCGTCGAAGAGAGCGGCGTTACCGCCTATATTCGCGGTCTGTTCAATCTCTGACTCGAGAAAGGCGAACCCAGTAAAAATCTCGAGGCCGCTGAGCGGCGACAACGCAATTTCGCCTTCAAACCCGTAAGAGCGCGCGCTATCGAGATTTGACAGCGAGTTGCTGGTGATGACGCCGCCGTCCGGAAGCGGAAACGCCACGAAGATCCGCGCCTGCGGCCTGTTGTAATCCTGATAAAATAATGCGCCGGCGATGCGCAGATCGTCCCTCGGCCGGCCTTTGTATCCCAGCTCGAACGCATTGACGGTTTCAGCGCGAAACAATCCTTCGTTCGAGAAGTGGGCCGCGTTGTTCTGAACTTCTCCGTTGAAGCCGCCGCTCTTGTAGCCGTTGGCGAAAGACGCGTAGATTGTCGTGCGCTCGTTCGGACGCCACGAAACTGCTGAGCTGAAATTGATTCGGTTCTCCTCGATCCGGTTCGAACCGATCGCCGCGCCGGCGCCGTCGCGATTGTTGAAGGCCGTTACGCCGTCCTCATAAATATGCCGCCCAGAGCCGCTTCCCTTGATGTCTTCAAAAGTGTAACGGGCGCCGAGAGTCGCGGTGAGTTTATCGGTAATACGAATATCGGTCGATGTGAAAACCGCAGCGGCGATGCGATCCTGTTCTATGTCGGTGACAAGGGTCATGGGCCTCGCGGGTGAGGCCGGGGACGGACCGACGCGTCCCGCCGCGCCGACATAGGGACAAGAGCC
>CALKYG010000402.1 GCA_938003575.1 uncultured Alphaproteobacteria bacterium | reverse complement strand
CGAGGCCTTCCGCGTCGGTGATCCCGTAATCGCCCGCCGCCAGCGGAAAGGGCGCTGGCGCTTCTTCGGGCGGCAAACGGTCTATGGGCTGAAGTTTCATCTGGCTCATCCTCTCGCCTCCATATAGGGCATTTCAACGCATTTGACAAGATTTCTAGCATATATGATCAATTGATAATTCCGCCCAAAGCCACGATTTCGGGCCCTACAGCGCCGGTCCGCCGCGAGTCCGGCCGAACTCCCAACTGATCCCGCCCCGCCGAATGACCCCGGAAACCTCCAGCCCGCGCCGCATTTCCAGCGCTTCCCGCCATGGGACAAGGCTGAACTCTTTCGATCGTTCGACGATCGCGAAGCGCCCTGCCGGCAAATCGACGGATCGCCGGTAAATCCCGGAAAGGCGCTCGCCCTCGACAGGCTGGTCGAAGGCCTTGCCCAATTGTTTCGACAGGCGCGCGCCCGCCGCCGCGACCGCTTCATGCTCCATCAGCGCGAGGCGCTTGGCGTCAATGACAAGCCGCGCGCCATCTTCTTTCGCGAGTTCTTGCTCGATCAGCCAGCGCCGTCGCGCGGCCAAAGCGCCGCGCAATTCGTCGCCGAAGCCGGCGGGAACAGTCTCGCACTTTTCGCGACGCTCGAGCACACTATCGAGCAGGGTGCGCGCAGGCGCTTCGCGTAGCTCCTCCAGCGACACCCAGGACAGCACGCGGACATTCGCCGCCGCCCTGCCGCGTTCGAAGTCTGCTGCGCGTTTCAGATAATCGTCCGGCGCGCGCCAGGAGCCGTCCGCTTCACGTTCAACGATGCCGGCGCGCCGCAGGGCCTCAAGCCGGCGCTTGTGAGCCAGGCGATATTCCGGCGTCGATCGCGGATCAGCGCGTTCATGCAGTTCGTTTGAATAGACGCCGCCATTGTTGGTTGCGATCGCGGCGATGGTGAGATCGGATTTCTTCGGGACGCCCGCGCCCTTTGACAGCTCGACGATCGCGCCGTCGGGCGGCATGGCGCCGGGCTTCAGCTCGATCACGACATGCCATTGATTGCCGTCGGCGCCGTCGATCGCGAGGAAGCGCTTTTCATGCGCATCATCCGCCGCGCCCGATCCGGCGACGCGGCCGATGAGTCTTGCGGGCGCCGCATCGCTCGCGAAGTCGCGCAAATTGTGCAGTGACAGGCGGTCGCCGACCGCGTTTTCCATCGAGCGGATGATGTCGCCGCGCCGTCCCATCCCGCGCAGCGTCTCTTCCATATCGGGCGACAGGCGCCAGCCCTCGCGTTCGCGGCTGGCGAGCTGCATCGCTTCGAGAGTTCGGAGGCGCGCCATGAACAGCTTCGACCGGAAGCGGTCATAGACGGTCCTTGGCTCGCTAAAGGTTATGACGCCGCCGGCGCTCAGGCCCTGAAGCTCGCGATCGATCGAAGTGAACCGCTCCTGTGACGCCTCGCGCATGCGGCTCCGCGCGATCTCAAGATCGCGACGCTCACCCAGCTCCAGCGTCGCGCGCTCCTCGGCGCGGCCGCGGAAACCATGTGTGATGTAATTCCGCGCGATGACGAGATCCTTGCCGTCGTCAGCGCGCCCGCGAAGGACGACATGGACATGCGGGTGATCGGTGTCGTGATGATTGACCGCGACCCAGTCGAGTTTCGTGCCGAGATCGCGTTCGGCCGCCGCCATCACGTCGCGCGTGAATCTGTTGAGGTCTTGAAGCTCGCCCGCTTCTTCCGGCGAGAGGATGATGCGAAACTGGTGGCGGTCTGTTTTCCCCTCCTCGAGGAACGCCTCGCCGTCGACGCTGTCGCGCGCTGGCCCGTAGAGCTTGCCCGGCGTTCCATCCCGCTCCGCGCCGTCGCGCTGGATGTAGCGAAGATGGGCTTTCGCCTTGGCGAGGCCGTTCGCGCTGAGGCGCACCGAGCGGATCTTGACGGCGACGCGGCGCGCGCGGAATTTCGAGAATGGATGGGCGCGCTTTGCGAAGCCCGCCGCCGCGCCGGCGCCGCGCCCGATCCGTGCGCCGGAAAAGCGCGACGATGAGCGCCTGGCGAAGACGCCGGGGCGCGCCTTTTCCATGCGCGCATAAAGCTTGCCGAGATAACGCTTCGCCGCGCGCCCGCCGGTCGAGCGAATGCGCCCGAGTTTCGGACGAAATTCGTCTTCGGCGCTCATGAAACAGCCCGGCGCCAAATAGCGCCACCGAATTCGCCAGTGTCACCACCAGAAGAGACGTGCAGACTGGCTTTGCGCGCGCGGTAGCGCCAAAGCTTTAATCTTGCCCTCTTAATTGGCTTACGGATCTTCTCTCTCTTCGACATGATCCGCACCTCCCTTCTCTCATATTCGACTTCGTTTTTCCATCACAAATCTTTCCTGGGAATCTGCGTCAAAGCTTCATCAATCAGACGGTCCATACACTCTTCCGAACTCGCCGCATTTGAATGCGCCGGTTCATTTTCCGATCGGATGCGGCGGGGCTTCAAATCACATGCATTTCCGCGTGTTCGCTCCTCGATTGAGGGCGTCACAGGCAAGATTGCGAGCTTCCCGCTGGCCTCAGCATCCCGTCCAATCGATCCGCTTTTCGAGCGGATTCCTCTCAAAACCTGTCGACGTTTTCCTTCTTTTTCAGCGCCGTTTCAGGTGGCGATCTGCAGCAAATCGGTGCGCTTTTTCGGCGCGCCATAGGCGGTTCCGTCACGCCACATGGCGTGCAAAATGATCGCAATCTTGCGCGCGACGGCGCAGCAGGCGGCCTTGTGACCGCGCTTTTTCGCGATCTTCTGGCCCCATGATTTGAGCGGGTCCTTTCCGCGTTTCAGCGTCAGCAGGACGTTCGCCGCTTCATAGAGCGAGGCGCGCACTTCCTGATCGCCGAGTTTGGAGATGCGGCCGCCATAATCGATGCTGGTTCCCGACTGATAGCGCCTTGGCGTCAGCCCAAAATGGGCGCCGACGATGCGGGATTTGAGGAACCGGCCTGGGTCATCGACCGCCGCCCGGAAACTCATCGCCGTGATCGGGCCGACGCCCGGAACCGATGTAAATCGACGCATTAGCTCGTCCCGGCCGACAACACGCACGACAAGGCCGTTGAGCTTCACATACTCCTTCCAGAGGACAGCGCGCGCCGTCAAAAGGCCGTCAACCATGCCCGCCATGACCGGATCGCCCTGCAGATATTCGCGGACTTTTCGTTCAAAGTCCTTGCGCGCAACATGTCCGAGCCTGATCCCAAAGGCTTTCAGCGAATGCCTGACCGCGTTCTCGAGATCGAGGAACTTTCGCTTCAGATTGCGCCGCGCGGTGAGCAAAAGCCGCATGCGATAGGCTTCGTCGCTCTTGATATAGACCGGCCGAAACCAGCCCGTGCGAAGGATTTGCGCGAGGCCCCTTGCATCATTTTTGTCCGTCTTGTTGCGCATGGACTTCAGCGCCGCGCGCGTATGGCCTGCCTCCATGCACACGATGGGCAAGCCATGCGCACGCAGATGCTTGTGGATCCACGGCGACAGCGATCCTGTCTCCTGGCCGACCCGCTTCAGTGTCGCCTCATAGGGCGACAAGACATCGGCGATGACGTCCGGATGGGTGTCCACCACCGTCTCCAGGACGATTTCGCCCTTTTCGTCGATCACGCACAGGCTTGATTGTTCCATCGACACGTCGATCCCGGCATAATGCTCCATGGCTGCTCCTCCTCGTTTCCGTCGCTTGGGGCGCACACGCGACCCCGTTTCCACGACGCTAGAGTGAGGGGCAGCCGCCCCTTTCGCAAACACGCCCAAGTCTTCGCCAATTACCGGCGCAATCGTTCGTCTACCCCCTATCCGCTGCTTCATCCCGCCAGACATCGCCGTCACCCCCTCACCCAGACGGTGCGCGCGGCGCCGATCACGTCATCGAGTTCCGTCGCCCCGAAATACCGTCCGTCGAGCGACTTTTCGGGGTCGTTGAGGAGAAATATCTCGCTAGATCGAAGCGTGAAACAGCCGCTCCAGGACGGCATTTTTCGGCCCCGGGAATCGAAAATCAGGGCATCGGCGACGCGGAATTTGTTGATGAAAATCGCTTCAGATTCGCGACAGATTTCATCGCCGGGAAGCGCCGCGACGCGCTTCAGGAGCGGGATATTTTCCGGCAGATAGCCGCGTAGCGTAATGAAATTCTCAAGGCTTTCATCAGGCTTTACGAGCACGAAATCGCCGATTTCGGGCGATGTATTTTGCTCAATCTGGTAGAGCCCGATGGGCGCGCTCGCCGAGGCGTTCCAGACGACAAAGGGCGTGATCTTGCCAAAGCTGGCGAAAGCAATCGCCGCAACGCCCGCGCCGGAAACTGCGAAGATATTCATGACGCCGCGCCTCATGATTCCGCCTTTTGCGCGGTCGAGGAATAGCGGCGCTGCGACGACCAGCGGTCGAGATCATGGATATGATAGACGATCGAGCCGCCATGTTTCCGGTAGGCGGGC
>CALKYG010000401.1 GCA_938003575.1 uncultured Alphaproteobacteria bacterium | reverse complement strand
TCGAACAGGAGCTTCGCCTCGTGTCCGATAATGAAGGCCCGTTCTCGTGGTATGCGGGCGTTTCTTACTACGATGAGAATATCGACGTCCTGTTTTCGCAGCAGGGCGACGAGGATTTCTTCTGCGCCTATTACCTCAGCTATTACGGGTTTAACGACTGCGCGTCTTACTTCGCGTATTACGGCTATGCGTTCACGCCGAGCCCTGACGGATTGCTTGAGCGGAATCAGGTTCGCGGCCGGTATAAGGGATGGGCCGCTTATGTCGACGCAACGCTGAAACTCGGCGAGCGTTTCGATGTCGGCGTCGGCCTGCGCTATTCTGACGATACGAAGGAGTTCGGCATCAACGCGCTTCCGGTTTCGAGCCAGCTCGGACCGTATTGGGCGCTTGGCTTCACGACGACCGATTTTCTGACGGACAAGCAGAGCTGGGACGCGTTCACGCCGCGCTTCATCGCCCGCTATCGTCCGAATGACGATTGGATGGTCTTTGCGAGCGCGACGCGCGGCTTCAAGTCCGGCGGCTTCGGCAGCTTCACGATCGCGGATGACAGCATTCCATTCTGCGGCCCGTTCGATACGAGCTGTCTCAATCTCAACCCCGGCGACGCGCTTCCGGACTCGTTTGCGCCGGAGACGGCGTGGTCGTACGAAGTCGGAACGAAAGGCGCGCTCGGCGGCGTCAAGCTCGACGCCAACGTCTATTATTACATTTACAAGGATCTTCAGGTCATCGTGCCGGGCACCGGCGGCGGCATCGTCGTCGACAATGTCGGCAAGGTGAAGGGATGGGGGATAGAGGGTTCGGCGACCGCGCCGCTCGGCGAGTATTTCGATCTCATGGTCACCGGCGCCTATGCGGATTCCGAAGTGACCGAGGCGCAGGCGCTCTGCGACGGCACGCTTGCCTGTGAAGGCCAGGCGCAACCCTCCGTTCCGAAATTCTCCGGATCCGCCGTTCTTCGCATGACGGCGCCGCTCGGACCGGGCGCGGTGAAGGCGTCCGCGGAGGTTTTCGGCCAGACCGACACCTATGGCGGCCTGCTGCGCCTGCCGGAGGGGCTGAATGAAGGCTATGCGGAGGTCGCGCTTCGGCTCGGTTATCAGGCGAACGCCGGCTGGTCGATCATCGGCTATGTCGAGAACCTCACCAATGTTCTCTACTACACCGGCGTCGCCGAAGGCGGAAACGTTCTTCCGGCGCACTATTTCGGACCGTCGCGGCCGCGAACGTTCGGCGTGCGGGTGACCTACGATTTCGGAGGCTGATCGGCGCCGCATGACCGCTTGCGGTCCGGCGCCGCTCCAGCAGATAATGAATGAGCGGGCGGCGCGGCCGCCCGCTGTTTTCAAGAGCCGTAACGCTTCATGCAGCTGAAATCAGGCATCGTCTTTACGTCGTTCAAGTACACGATGTATGCGCTGCTGCTGATCAACACGTTCTATTTCTTCGAGGTGAACAGCGCTGCTGAAGCCGCGACGAACGGAAGCGGCACGGCGCTTTCCGACCTCATCGTCGCCTACGCCGACGCGATCGACTCCGGCGCCTGGCTTCTGCTTCTTCTCGTGTTCGAGTTTGAGACTTCCTATCACGCGCCCGAAAAGCACGAATTCTGGATCCAGCCTCTGATCGGCGCCGCAACGCTCTTGTGCTGGGCCGTCATTCTCTATTCCTTTTACGGCTATTACGGCGGCGTCGCGATGCTCCCGGGTTTCAGCGAGTATGCGGGGGTTGACCCTTGCGCTCTAGCGGGTTCCGGGGCGCTTTACGCCGAAACGCTCGATATCTATCCGCCGCTCGATGCTGTGAATTGCGCAAGCCTAGGGGCCGGGGCGCTGTTCAACGCCGACCTCAACATGTTTGCAACGCCGGAGAGTCTCAGCCTCATCAAGCGCCTGACGTGGACGGATGTCGTCAACGCCGGCGCCTGGATCATTGTGGCGGGCATCATCGAACTTGAGATTTTTATGCGCGTCACCGGCCGCGCGACGCCGTCCTTCCTGCGCGCCTGCAATATCATCAAGCTTCCATTCTGGATCATCCTCGTCGTCGCCTGCATCTATTGGGGCGTTCTCGGCGAGCCCGTCGACGCATGGGACGCTTTTCTCTGGATTGCGGCGTTCTTCTTCATCGAACTCAACATGATTTCCAAACATGAAGAGCGCGCCCGCCGGCGGGCGGAGAGAGCTTCAGCCTGAGAATCGGAAAATGAACCTGTCATGAGCATCAACAACTCGCTTCCGCTGGTCGACCGTCACCGTGCGGTCATGCCGTCATGGCTCAGCCTTTACTACAAGGAGCCCATTTCGCTGGTTTCCGGCGAAGGCCGGCGCGTGAGGGACGCCGAGGGGCGCGAGTATCTCGACTTCTTCGCGGGAATCCTCACCAACATGATTGGCTATAATGTTCCCGAGATTGTCGAGGAGATCCGGGATCAGGCCGGAAAGATGCTGCATACCTCGACGCTGTATCTCATCGAAAGCCAGATCGAACTCGCTGAGGAAATCGCGGCCCTGTCGGGCATTCCCGATGCGCGCGTCTTTTTCACTTCGTCGGGATCCGAGGCGAACGACGCTGCGCTGATGCTGGCGACGACCTATCGCCGGTCAAACCAGGTTCTGGCGATGCGCTATTCCTATCACGGGCGCACAATGTCCACGGTGCCCGTGACCGGCCATTCCACCTGGTCCCCTTCCTCCCTGTCGCCGTTTCTCGTCAACTACATTCACGGCAGCTATCCATATCGCTCGCCTTTCGCGCATCTGAAAGGCGACGCCTATATCGACGCCTGCGTCGCCGACCTGAAGGAGATGCTCGATGTCGCGACAGCGGGCGATGTCGCTTGTCTGATCGCCGAGCCGATTACGGGCGTCGGCGGGTTCGGAACGCCGCCGGACGGGCTTTTCGGCGCCTTTCAGAAGGTCCTTAAAGAGTGCGGCATTCTCTTTATCAGCGACGAAGTGCAAACCGGTTGGGGCCGAACCGGCGAGAATTTCTGGGGCTATCAGGCCCACGGCGTTGAGCCCGACATCATTACCTTCGCCAAGGGCCTCGGCAACGGCCTTGCGATCGGCGGCCTTGTCGCGCGGGCCGAGGTCATGAATTGCTTCAAGGCGAACTCGCTGGCGACGTTTGGCGGCAACCCGTTGTCGACGCGCGGCGCGCTTGCAGCGCTCAATTACCTGAAAAGGCGCGACCTGCAGAAGAACGCGCTCGAGCGCGGGCGCGAGCTGCGCGAGGGTCTTGAGCGGATCGCATCCAGATCGAAAACGATCGGCGACGTGCGCGGCAAGGGATTGATGCAGGGCGTTGAATTTGTCGAACCCGGCGCGAAAAAGCCGAACGCCGCCGCTTCGCTCGCGCTGCTTGAGGAAACGAAGTCGCGCGGCCTGCTCATCGGCCGCGGCGGTCTTTACGCCAACACGAACAGGATCGCCCCGCCGCTGACGATTACACGAGACGAAGTGCGCGAAGGCCTTGAAATCATCGAGGCTTCAATGAAGGTGATCGGCTAGTCTTCATGAATCGCGCATAAGCGCGGCTTTCGTCTTGCCTGCATGCGCCTTCGCATTGGCCGGGTCGTCCGGCCAATCATGCTTTGGATACTGGCCGCGCATTTCCTTCGCCATGTCCCGGTAGCCGCCGCGCCAGAATGAGGGCAGATCTCTGGTCAATGCGATCTGGCGGCGGGCCGGCGACAGAAGCGATACGGTCAGGGGAACCCGGCCGCCCACAATCGTCGGATGCGTGCGAAGCCCATAGAATTCCTGCGCGCGCGCTTCGACAACGGGCCCGCCGTCGCGCAGATAGTCGATCGGCAGGATGCGTCCGGCCGGCGTTTCGATTGTCTGCGGCGCCGCTTCGTCAAGCTTGCGCGCAAGCGTCCAGTCAAACAGCGCCAGCACGCTTCGTTTCACCTGATCGGGGCCCGGCCGCTCAAGGTCAGGCGGATCGCCGAGAAGCGGCTCCAGCCACTCATCCGCCCGGTCGATGAGGACCGAATCGGTCAGCGTCGGCCATTCGTCTCCCGAATGCGCCTTTGCAAGTCCGATGCGCGCCTGCAATTCGCGGATCGCCCTTGCAGCGCCGAGCACCTCGATTCCGTGCAGGCGCAAGGCGGCGACCAAGGCGCGGCGTGCGGCCGGGCCTGATGGCGCTGGCAGGGGCGTCTCCGACAGGATGATTGCGCCAAGGCGTTTGACGCGTCGCGCCCTGAACGCTTTCCGCTGCACATCAAACTCGGCGATCTCCTCAGTCGCGGTGCGCCCGCATGCAAGCGCGACTTCCTCGCTCAATGGCGCAGCAGCGACTATTCGCGCATTTGTCGCCGAACCGGTTATGTCCGCGACCGCGAGCCATTTTTCCTTCGACAACGGCGAAGACGGGTCGAGCTGGGCGGCGCGCCCGCTTTCCAGAAGATATTGACCGCTCCCGCCTTTCGAACGCGCGATGGAACCGGCGACGGCGCCCGCGATGATGCGGCCCGCCTCAGAACCGCCGGCTGGCCGCGCGCCGTTCGCCCAACGCGCCGCCTGATCGCGCAACGCCTTCGCGCGCGGCGAATTCTCCGTGCGAAAACGTGCGATCCGTTCGCGGATATCGGCCGAGACGCCGCCGAGGCCGCGCTCGCTGATGAGAATGGCGATTTCCGCGGCGAGCGCGCGGTCATTGTCGCTTTCCGCGCTCGCGATCATGGCTGCAAGGCGCGGCTCGACCGGCAAGGACGACATCTTGCGGCCGCGCGCCGTCAGGCCGCCGGCGTCGTCGATCGCGCCGCACCGCCGCAGCTCATCAACCGCGGCGGAAATGCGTCCCGCCGGCGGCGCGTCGATCCAGGTGAGGCGAGAGGGATCGCGTTCCCCCCATTCGAGGAGCGTCAGCATCAAGCCTGAAAGGTTCGAGGAAAGAATTTCGGGAACGGGCTGCGCCGGCAATCCCCGAGTCGCCGCTTCGTCCCACAAACGATAGCAGACCCCGGGACCCGTTCTTCCCGCGCGGCCGCGCCGCTGGTCGACGGACGCGCGCGACGCGCGGCGCGTTACAAGCGAGGAAACGCCGGCGGCGTCAATTTCAGCGACGCGCGCCAGTCCTGCGTCAATCACCGTGTCTACGCCCTCAATCGTCAGCGAGCTTTCTGCGATATCGGTGGAAAGCACGACCTTTCGCACGCCTTGCGGCGGCGGCGCGACAGCCCTGTCCTGTTCGGCGGGCGAAAGCGCGCCATAGAGCGGCGCGACAACCACATCGCGAGGAAGATCTGCGAGAATCTCCGCCGTTCGCAGGATTTCTCCCATGCCGGGCAGAAAGACGAGGATTGAGCCCGTTTGCTCGCGAAGGGCGCGCCTGACGATGCGCGCCGTATGGACGGGAAGAGGATCGTCCGACCTGCCCGCATAAATCGTTTCAACCGGATGCATGCGCCCATCGCTTTCGACGACCGGGGCTTCGATCGCGCCGGCGATCATCGCCGTATCGAGCGTCGCCGACATCAGGACAATGCGCAGATCCGGCCTTAACCCGGATTGCGCGTCGAGCGCGAGCGCAAGCCCGGCATCCAGACTGAGCGAGCGCTCATGAAATTCGTCGAAAAGAACCGCGCCGACGTCGTGCAGCTCCGGATCGCTCAGAATCCGCCGCGTGAACAGGCCGTCCGTTATGACTTCGATCCGCGTCCTTCCTGAAACCTTTCTGTCTATGCGCGTCGAGAGACCGATAAGGCCGCCCGCTTTTTCATTGACGCTCGCCGCCATGCGTTCCGCCGCCATGCGGGCTGCAATTCGCCTCGGCTCAAGGAGGAGGATGCGTTTGCCGGCGAGCCAGGGTTCGTCAAGCAGGGCCATCGGAACGCGGGTTGTCTTTCCCGCGCCTGGCGGCGCTGCGATTACAAGTCTTGATCCGCCGCTCAGCGCCGCGAGAATTTCGGGCGTCACCTCGTCAATCGGCGTCTCGAACATGCAAGAGGGTCTTTCAACTCTATCGACGCCGATACTAGAATTGCACGGGGGCGCATTTTTAGAACCGGCGGCGCAGGGCGGGCGTCAAGCGATGACAGACGGCGACAATTGGATCAAGACATTCGATTTGCGGAAGGTGGATCGCGCGTTCTTTGACGATCCATACCCGGTTTACCGGGCCTTGCGCGAGCGCGCGCCGGTGCATCGCCAGCCGGACGGCGGCTACTTTCTCACCCGGTATGACGATCTTTCATTCGTCTATCGGGACCGACGGTTCAGCTCCGACAAGAAGGTCGAATTCAAACCCAAATTCGGCGACTCGCCCCTCTACCTGCACCACACGACCAGTCTCGTATTCAACGATCCGCCGTACCATACGCGCGTCCGGAAGCTGCTCGCGCCCGCATTCACGCCGCGCGCGGTCAAGATACTCGAGCCGCGGTTTGCAGCGCTCGTGGATCGGCTGATCGACGATGCGCTGCGGCGGGGCGGCATGGATGTGATATCGGACTTCGCCTCCCAATTGCCGGTCGAAATCATTGGCGACATGCTCGCGGTGCCGAAAGAGGAACGCGGGCCGTTGCGTGACTGGTCGCTGGCGATTCTCGGCGCGCTGGAGCCGGCGCCGGGCGAAGACGCGCTCGATTGGGGAAACAGGTCGGTGACCGAATTCGCCGCGTATTTGACCGGTCATATCAACGAGTTCCGGAAGGGACGGCGCGGCGGCGGCGACGTGCTGGCGATGCTGCTCGCCGAAGAAACGGCCGATGGAGAAAGATTGTCGGACGTCGAGCTCATCCAAAACTGCATCTTTCTGCTGAATGCAGGTCACGAGACGACGACGAACCTGATCGGTAACGGCCTCGCCGCCCTTCTCGATCATCCTGATCAGATGGCGCGATTGCGGGCCGAACCGGCGTTGATTGACACCGCCATTGAAGAGTTTCTGCGGTTTGAGAGTTCAAACCAGCTCGGCAACCGTCGAGTCACGGAAACCGTCGAAGTCGGCGGCGTCGTGATGGAGGCTGGAACGCTGGTGACGCTCGGCATCGGTGCGGCGAACAGGGACCCGGCGCAGTTTCCCGATCCGGATCGGCTCGACATTTCCCGGACGCCGAACAAGCATCTCGCCTTCGGGTCCGGCATCCATGCTTGCGCCGGCATGTCGCTGGCGCGCGTCGAAGGCCGGATGGCGATCGGCCGCCTGCTTGAACGGGCGCCGTCAATCCGCAAGGCGGGGGATCCTGTGCGCGGCGGACGCGCGCGCTTCAGGGGCTTTCTTTCCTATCCTGTCGAATTTGCGTAGCGTTGACGCCTCGGCGATTCTCCGGTTTGTGAACTAGGACCGATGTCCGAAGTGTTGCCTGCCGGGACGCGATCGGTCACGGTCAGCGTCACGACGGCGCCCGCGCGAAGGAGGGGAGCTTGCGCAAACTCAAGCCGCAACGACGTGATAATTCCTCGAGCCCGCGCGGCCAGCAGGTTGTCGCCGAGATTCTGACGGCTGCGAGAGACGTTCTCGTCGAAGGGGGCTACGCCCGGCTCACGATGCGCAACGTCGCCGACCGGGCCGATATGACGGTCGGAAACCTTTCGTACTATTACGCAAACAAGGAAGACTTGCTGCACGATCTTCTTGAGGCGGTGATCCAGGGTTATGTCGAGGATTTCGACCGAATAGCCGAAAATGTCGAACGGTCGCCGGCTGAGCGTCTGGAAGATCTGACCCGCTTTCTCATCGCCGACCTGGCGACAAAGGAGACGACCGGTTTTTTCCCGGCGCTCTGGGCGCTTGCGAACCACAATGAGTTTGCGGCGAAAGAGATGTCGAGCGTCTATGAAGTCGAGCGGCAGGCGATTTCGCGCGTGATCGCGGACATGCGCCCGGACCTCGTCAAAAAGGATCGCGACCTTCTCGCCTTGTTCATCTCCGGCTCTATCGAAGGTCAGACGATGTTTATCGGATACAAGCGGGAAAAGGCCTCGGCCCGGGACGCGATCGCAAATATCGCCGTCGCCAGTTTCGTCGCGCTGGTTCGCGACATCGACGCGGCTGCGATTCGCGGCCTGAAACCGGCGCCGCGATCCATGGGCAAGCGGGTAGCGTCCTGAAACGACAGGATAAAGCCGGTTTTTCCGCGTTGCAGAAATGCCGCTTGACGATTCGGGGGGGAGATCGCCAAAGTCCGAACTAGGACAAC
>CALKYG010000400.1 GCA_938003575.1 uncultured Alphaproteobacteria bacterium | reverse complement strand
CGACGCGCTGTTCCGCGCCGCGTCCGCCGCCGCGGCATTTCTCGAGTTCGATCCGCCAGCGCGGATCGCCTGAAGCTTTCCGATCGTAAATGTCGGCCGCGCTCGGCGCCGCCGATATCCGCCATCGCGTTCTCGCCGCCGACGGCGTCGGATCATCGGCGCGCCGCAAGATGATCGGCGTCGCGCCTGAATTTTCCGCGGCAAGCTGCAAACGCCGCGTCGCCATCAGGTCGAGCAGCCGGTGCGGCTTTGAAAACTCGATGAGAACGGCGCCGACGCCGGCGGCGCCGGCGGCCTCCTCCGCCGCCCACAGAATTTCCCGAGCGTTGCGCGAAAAAACAAAGATGAATTCGGACGGACTAACGCCGAAGGACGGAAAGCCGCACGCATACGCCCTGCCGGTTGAATGAACGGCGTGCGCCTCTCCGATCCACACAGCGGGCTTTGCGCTTGCGCCGAAAATTTTTCCCGCCATCGCCAGAGCAAGGCCATGCGCCGCCGGCGCGTCGCGCCAGTCGACGGCGCGGATTTCGTGGAGAGCGCCCGGCGCAACGCGAAGGGGGCCGAGCGCGCAAGCCTCCGGCGCGCGGCCTTCAACCGTTTCTTTTCGTTCGATCTTTTCAATATGCCGCCGGAGAGCTTCAAGCCCCGGGCGGGCGCGGGATAAGGGCATGGGGCCTCCAGAAGCCATGGGCGGGAATGAGAACAAAAAAGGAACAAACGAGTCAAGAAAATCCGTCCGGGAAATCACCCGCGACGGCAGGCCTGTGCGGCGGAGGGTCTCAATTGCCTTATACTGCTTCGATGGACGCGATCGCAGCAGGACGCATCTCCTTTTGGGAAGGAGGCAGCCTTTGGATCGTCGCCGCAGCCTTGTTGGGTCACGCCGGATTCGATTTTGTTCATGAGCGCATTGCGACCAACCCAGGCGCGCCAGACTGGTGGCCAATATTCTGTGCAAGTCTTGATGCGGTCGCGGCCGTCTATCTTTCCGGGCGCCCGCTTTCGCGGCGGATTGACGAGCGCAGCCGCTCGACCTTCGGGAATGAGGCCCGCCCATGTCTTGGTCGCCGCAGCACGGGTTTAACTGAAAACTCGATGGTGAATGACCATCGAGAATGGCGTTCAAAGGCCCTTGATCTGGTTGAACGCGCTGACCGCCGTCTCGATCATCGGATTCTGCATTATTTCCATACAGAGCGTGACGACACCGCGGCGCCGTTCGCGTGCAGGCGGCGCGCGCGAGAAAAATGGCGGACAGAGAGGGATTCGAACCCTCGAGACGGTTGCCCGTCTACACGCGTTCCAGGCGTGCGCCTTCGACCACTCGGCCACCTGTCCAATGCGCTTAGCGGGCGGCATCTATACAGCCGGAACGGGTAATCGCAAGCGCCGCCGCGCCACTTTTCGGGATTTGCGCGCGACGCCATGGTCAGTTATTCTGCGGACCGGTGAGGGGCGAAGGGGTTTTCTGAAATGGCGGCGTTTCGTTTTGTTTCCTGGATTCTGGTGGCGCTGGCGATCGCCCTATTGGGTGCGGACGCCGTTTCGTCCATGGAGGCCGGAGAACCCGTAATCCGGACGTCAGCCGAAGTGCTGGCGCTGATCGGCGTCAACGGACCGGCAGTCGCCGAAAACTCCCCGGGCGGACTCGCCAAGGCTTTCGCCACGGTTCTCAATCTGCCGCTTTGGGCGGTGCTGGGCCTGATCGGCGTCGTCATGACGCTGATTTTCCGGCCGATGGAATAGAAGTCGCCTGGGAAATCCGATGGGCCGAAAAGCATGGATCGCCGCGGCGCTCGTCGTCGCCGGCGGCGCTTATGCGCTCTGGAAAATTGATTCCATGGCCGGCGTCGGCGCCGGATACATGGCGAAAGTCGCCTGTTCCGAAATCTTTGTCGCCGGCCGAAGCGAACAAGACGTTGTTCACCGTGACTTCAACGACATCTCACCGATCCTCGACAGCGTAAGGCTCGAAATCAACGCCGACAATAAAACGGTCGCAGCCTCAGTCCACGGTCTTGGCCGCGCGAAAGCGGTCTATCGCGACGGCTACGGCTGCACGCTGGCGCGCGGCGGCGCGCCTGCGGCGCTTCCAGACCTTGCGGCGATTCCGGAAATTCCCCTTAAGGACTACGACGGGTCGCGCGCGGACGTCGATTACTCAGCAATCAACGCCGCAATAGACGCCGCCTTCGCCGATGAAAGAGCCGCGACGCGCGCCATCCTCGTCGTCAAGGACGGCGAGGTCGTCGCCGAACGCTATGCAGCCGGATTTGACGCCGGGACGCGTTTCCTTTCCTGGTCGATGGCGAAAAGCGTCACCGCAACGATGATCGGCGCGGCGGTCAATCAAGGCTTTATTGAAATTGAAGATCCGGCCCCCGTCGCGGAATGGCGGAACGATGCCCGGCGTTCGAAAATCACGTGGAATGACCTCCTTCAAATGCAGAGCGGCCTTGCCTTCAGCGAGGTCTATGACGACCCGGGTTCCGATGTTTCAAAAATGCTCTTTCGCGTGCGCGACGCCGGAGCGGTCGCCGCCCGAAAAAAGCTGGAGCATGAACCCGGTTCATTCTGGTCATACTCAAGCGGAACGACAAACCTTATCCAGCGAACATTGCGCGACACGCTTGAAGCAAACGACATCGGCTATCACGCATTCGCGCAAGATGCGGTTTTTGCGCCGATCGGAGCGGCGAGTTTTGTGATGGAGCCGGATTCGTCGGGAACTTTCATCGGCTCATCCTTCGTTTACGCGACAGCGCGCGACTGGGCGAAGCTCGGCGGCTTGTATCTCAATAACGGCGTCGCCGGCGGCGTGCGCCACCAGTCGAGCTCGCGGCCGACCGGGTCGGGGTTGGCCGGCAGCTTGCGCTGGCCGTTCATCACGAACAGGCCCTTGAAGCCGTAGATCGCCATGCCCGAGTTGGCCAGCG